>JABBNX010000090.1 GCA_019352135.1 Pseudomonadota bacterium | reverse complement strand
CAGATCTACATCGATTTTCCCGAGGCCGACGAGGAGCTGGTTATCCTGAAAGAGAACCTCCCGTTTGCCGACAGCGACGTCCTGAAGTACGTGGTCGGTTTTCTCCAGCGCGCCCATGCCGAGGACGAGCTCTATTCGGTTCGGGACGGCATCAACATCGCCCGTTATGCCCTCAAGATGTCTGCGGCAGGGGGTGGCACGCCACAGGAACTGCTGCGCCTTGCGGTAACGCGTATTCTGGGGAGTGAAGCCCTGTCGTATTTGGGTTAACCATGTCCACACGCCTGTTTCTTGAAAAATATGGCCCGATCCATGCGCTGCCGGTGCTCCATTACCGCATGGAATTCGCCCAGCTGGTACGGATGGCCTTTACCCATGTCCGCCCCGACGCCGTGGCCATCGAACTTCCCCATACGCTGGAAGCTCCTTTTGTGCGGGCGTTGCGCCGCTTGCCGCAGATCTCGGTCATCAGCTACCAGGACGGGACGGAGACGGTCTATCTGCTGGTGGAACCGGCAGATCCGCTGGTGGAGGCGGCCCGGCAGGCGCTGGAGCTGGGGCTTCCCCTGTATTTTATCGATGTGGATACTGACGGCTATCCGCGTCATCATGAACAGCTCCCCGATTCCTACAGCATCTGCCGCATCGGTCTTGAAGCGTATTACCGCGCATATCGTGACGCCTTTGCCGGGGAGACCCCCTGCCGGGAGGACCGACTGCGCGAGCAGGGGATGGCCTATCGCCTTCAGCGCTTGGCCCAAAAGCATGAGCGGATTCTGTTCGTCTGCGGCATGGCCCACCTGGAACGGATCAA
Organism: Pseudomonadota bacterium; assembly: GCA_019352135.1. Classification (GTDB taxonomy): domain Bacteria; phylum Desulfobacterota; class Desulfuromonadia; order Geobacterales; family Pseudopelobacteraceae; genus JACRCG01. The sequence goes on along the minus strand of JABBNX010000090.1, from coordinate 13,961 downwards.
GGAACTGCACTCGTTGCCGCAGGCGGCGCCGCTGGAACGGGTCCGGCGCGACGGTGTCACCATCTTCAACCTACATCCCGACTCCTGCCGCGAGATTCTGGCCGAGTTTCCGTTCCTGTCGGCGGTTTATGAGCTGCGGCGCGGCCCGCTTCCCGACGAACCGGTTGAAAACGGCGCCGGACTGCGCAAGCGTTTCCACGCCCTGGAGCTGATTAAAGGCGGCAAGGAACAAGTCTCCGAAGAACAGCTGATGGAAAATGCCATCCGCCGTACGGCCCGCCATCTCGGCCGGGAAACGGTCTTTCTTGACCGGCAACGCATGATCTACCGGCTCTTCAGCGAGGCGGCGCGCCATTATCGCCAGGAGACCGGCGAGACGCTGCACATCTGGCAGAAACGGGCCTTTTTCCGCTTTGTCCGCAACTACGCCCTGCAGGCGGGGATGTTGCTGCCGGACCTCTTTCAGCTCCTGTCGGCGGCACGCGGCTGCATCGACGACAACTTCGCCCACGCCTTCTGCCGTCTTGCCACGTCCTACCCCTGGCAGGCGGAGAGCAGCGACCTGGCCACTATCAGTATTTCGCCGGAGGAAATCTGCGGCGGCAGCCGCCGCATCCGTTTCCGTCCCCGTCAGAAACGGAGCAAGGGGCTCTCGCAGCTTGGAATGCTCAAACGGAAGCGGGAAGCGAGGCCGGGCGAGTGGCTGGAAGGATTCGACGATCCTTCGGTCTGCTCATACCCTCCGGAGGATATCGCCATCGAGGAGTATGGCCGTTTTCTCAAGCGCAAGGGATGCATGCAGCTTTCCGAGGAACAAAGCCGCACGGAAAAGTTCAGCAGCTCGCTGCTGGACGGCATAGATATGCGCGAAACGCTGCGCAATATACACGAAGGGGCGATCTACGTCAGGGAACAGCAGCGGGTCACGGGCGGGGTGGGGTGTCTGGTGGTGATCTTCGATGAGGATCGGCGCAGCGAACGTTATCCGTACTGCATGACCTGGCTGGGGGAGCATGAACAGGAATCGGACATGGCCTTCTACGCCACCGATCCGGCGGAAAACATCGTCGGACCGGGGATCTGCCGCTGCGAGTACGGCGGCTTCATGCTCTCCTATCCGCCTCGCCGCGTGATGGATGTCTGGCACGATCCGGATTACCGAACGGCAGCATCCAAGTCTGAGGTGTTGCTGCTGGCGGCTCTCGATTATTCGATCGAAAAGCACGTGGTTTACGTGGCCGCCCGGCCGCCGCGCAGCATCTTCAAGCAGATGGCCGCCCGTCGCGACCGGAAGATCGTCTACATCCCGCTCGGTTCACTCTCTCCGCACAAGCTCAAGCAGTTGCGGATACTGCATATGCTCTCGGGCAAGGACAAACGGGACAGTGCGCAGGAATATATCTGGTGAGAGTTTGTGTGGTTGTATTGTATCCGGATTATATGATGTATCAATTGTTCATGGACAGTGTTTGCTTTGGAGACCGCTCAATAGTTTGAAGCCTGCATTGATAGATTCAATTCAGAAATTATTTTGCACAAGTTTCACGTTTTGTTGCTTTGCCTGTATGACAGAGGCAGTTGCGGTAAAAATTGCTTTCCTGTGCAGGCTGTTGTTGTTTACCTCCACACGTCCGCGTAATTCCTGGCCACTCGCACTGTCCTCGCGTATTTTTACATCCATATCTATGTGTGCCAGTTTGCCTATATTGACGTGATCAACCGCGAAGACGAGTGTACCGTCCGGTTCCTGAATGAATGGAACCTCTGTGGAGCCCAGAAATTCAACCTGAGGTGGTAGCTGGAGCCGAACGGTTAAATTACGGGCAGACAGAGAACCTGCATTGAGAAGCGTTATGCGGTATCGAAGTTCTTCGCCCGGAGTGACCTTCTGTTTTGACAGTTTTGCAACAGCACGTACGAATGGTGCGGAACTTATAACAACGGCCTCTTTCTGGAAACTGATATCATTGAATTTGGTTGAAACAGCTTTGATCAAAATGACGGAGCGATGGCCATCAACCATTTCTGCCGGCATTTTGAATAGAACAGTTCCCCTGAATGTTTCACCCGCAGCGAGGTGAAGGCGGGTTCCATTTTCGTCAGGATTAAGTGCACGAGTAAGAGTGGCATGGTATTCTTTGGGTGCTGTAACTGTCAGTAAAAAATCTTCGCTGCTTTTCCCTTTGTTGGAAATTTCAAACGGTACTCTGCCATTACTTCCGACGGAAACAGGCTCTGTACCTTCATGTAGCGTGATTACGGCATTTATGTTTTCCCTGACCTGTTTTTCAGCCAGTCTGCGTTTCGTCTCACCCGGCTCGTTTCCCTGCTTGAAGCCGTCCGGCCGATCCTGCCCGGTCTCTATTTGAGCCGCACGTTCCTTGAGAGTGACTATCGTTATCGCCCGCCGGTTCTTTGGTCTTCCCGCAATCTTGGTATTATCGGCGATCGGCCGTGCTGGTCCGTAACCCACTGTGGAGATTCGGCCAGTATCGACGCCCAATTTTTCCAGGATTTTTTGTACGCTTTGCGCCCGTAGTTTCGAAAGCATCATGTTATAACTCAATTTCCCGGCTGAATCGGTATGCCCTTCTATCAGTACCGAGGCATCGGATGAGTTCTTTATGATATCAGCTAGTTGCTTGAGCTCCTTGTAATATTTGGGCTTTATATCGGAACGGTTGATATCGAATTCAACAGTCAGCTTCCTGACTTCTTTTTTTCCGGTAATTTTGTACCCCGTCCCTTCGGCCCTGACGGACGGGGCTGTTTTGACACTTGTCGGCAGGGACAGAGGCGTCGGGGCAACGGCTAGTGTGGTTTGCTGTGCCGGTTTCTTCTCCTCGCCAGCTTTCCCTGCTGCAGCCTGCGTAGTATCCTCGAGAACAGGAATTGCCGACGTACTGTTGTTTGCAGTGCTGGTGGCTTTCTTCTCTTTTTTATCGGCTTCCTTCTCCTTCGGCCTGGTTGCCGGCGGCACAGGTGTTTTCTTTCTTTCCTTGCCGAAGTAGTAGCTTAAACCGATACCGACTTCAAAATTGTTGCGGGTACTGTCGTTGTTAGAGATAAGGAGGTGTCGTACATCCGCTCTTACCGCCAGATAATCCTCCAGAAAATATTTCACGCCCGCGCCATAATTTAATAGAGGACTTGTTTCGGTGTGGGAATCAGAGTCAATAACAATTCCGCCGATGCCGACTGCGAAAAAAGGCACCCATTTTTTACGGAGGATAAAAGGATATATGGCGTCAAGACGGAAAAGATACCCAGGAGAATTGCTTGCACCCGTATTCGACGTGGTAGTGAAATAGTTAAACGTTCCTTCCACGCCCAGACTGTCCTCCAACGACTGCTCAATTATGTCATAGCCAATTTTAATGCCATACGTTTGAGTCGCGTTTCGCTGTTCCGACCCGGCAAAAAAATACCCGCCTATGGTCGGAGTAAGAGAGAAACCACCCAAAGTGGCAGGTATGAGTTTCGATTCACGTGCTGAAGCCGCAGAAACGGGGGGAGGCATTACGACAGATACAATGAGGGTGAATATGAGAGCAAAGACAGTTTTCGCCACGTGCTTCTCCAAGCATGCTCAAATTTTTGCGATCATATAACAACCGTGTGGTGACTTCAACTTTAAACACTCTTCACATTGGTAAATTGGGCTGGTCTCCATTTATTTGATTGCACAGGCCGACGTGTCACTATATTTTATCGCTTCGCAAGCAATGTTACGTATGATAGCCGATAGACTTGCTGGAATTCCTGTCAGGAGTAAATCAAGATGCACATCAAAGCTTATATTCACGCTCTCCTTGCAATTCTCTTGTGGAGTATGCTCGCTTTTCTGGGGCTGCAGCTGTCAAAGATGCCGCCATTTTTACTGGTAGGCGTAGCATTGTTGATTGGTGCTGTGTGCAGCATCCATAAAATTTCCCAGTGGCGGGTTTCTTTCGATGCATTGCTGTTGGGAATTTACGGGCTCTTCGGTTATCATTTCTGCTTCTTTATTGCATTAAGGAACGCACCACCTGTCGAAGCAAACCTTATAAATTATTTATGGCCTCTTTTTATCGTGATATTGTCTCCGCTTTTTTTGCGTGCGTATTCCTTGAGGGTAAATCACATTCTTGCCGCATTTACCGGATTGACCGGGGCCGCTTTTATTGTCACAGGCGGCAGGTTCAATTTTAATTCCGACTACCTGTTCGGTTATGTACTTGCCGCATTATCAGCTTTTATCTGGGCAAGCTATTCGCTTATGATCAAACGAATTAAACCTTTTCCTAATGCCTCAATTGGACTGTTCTGCTTTTGTTCAGGAATTCTTTCTCTCTCCATGCATTTTTTACTGGAAAAAGAATATGTTTTTGCCTCTGGCGATTACACAATGTTGCTGCTGTTAGGGCTTGGCCCAATGGGCGCGGCTTTTTACCTGTGGAATTCTGCTCTTAAAAATGGTGATCCGCGGATAATAGGGTCACTCGCGTATCTCACTCCCCTGTTGTCAACAATAATTCTCATACTAACCGGTAACGGTTCATTCTCATTCGTTACCATCATTGCAATGGCGCTCATAATCGGCGGTGCTGCCATAGGATCTATCTCTGCAGTACGGCCCATTTCGCATGATTTGCTCGAACAGTCACGATAGGGCTGAATTGCTCACTCTACACTTCATTTGAGAGAAACAACCGCCGGTGGTCTGCCCGAAACAAAAACGGCCTCCGGAATATATGTCCGGAGGCCGTGCTGCAGTGTCAATCTGCCGTCAGCTACTTACTGTGCAGCTTTAACCATCAGGTCACTGACCAGCTTTGTGAAACGGAGCGGATCCTTGATTGTCGATCCTTCGGTCAGGAGCGCCTGGTCGTAGAGCAGGTCGGCATAGTCTGCCAGTGCTGCTGCCGAAGCATCTTTTTCGTGAATTGATGCCATCGCTTTCAAAATTGCATGGTCAGGATTCAGTTCCAGGATACGCTTGGATTCAGGAACCGCCTGGTTCATGGCTTTCATGATGCGTTCCATGTTGGCGTTCATGCCGTATTCGTCTGCAACGAGACAACAGGCGCTATCGGTCAGCCGGTTGGAGAAACGAACCTCTTTGACCTTATCCTTCAGGCGATCGTTGATCAGGGAGATCAGGTCACTGAACTCTTTCTGGGCCTCTTCACGCTTCTTTTCTTTTTCCTTTTTCTCTTCTTCGGAGTCCAGGCTGATATCACCGCGGTCAACCGCTTTAAGAGTTTTTTCGTTGTACTCGGTCAGCGACTGGACAACCCACTCATCGACCGGGTCGGTCAGGAACAGTACTTCATATCCCTTGGCGCGGAACGCCTCCAGATGCGGGGACTGCTCCAGCGTTTCGCGGCTGGCACCGGTGATGTAGTAAATATCTTTTTGAGCTTCCGGCATCCGGTCGGCATATTCCTTCAAAGAAACAAAAGAACCGGTCTCAGTGGAGGTGCTTTCAAACAGGATCAGTTCCTGCAGTTTTTCCTTGTTGGCGTAGTCAAAGTGCATTCCTTCCTTGATGACCTGTCCAAATTCCTTCCAGAAGATAACGTAATCATCGAAGTTTTGTTCCTTAACTTCTGAAAGTGTCGAAAGAATTTTGCCTACCAGGCTTTTCTGAATACGTTTGATCTGGACATCTTCCTGGAGGATCTCGCGTGACACATTCAACGGCAGATCTGACGAATCAACGACCCCTTTAACAAAGCGAAGGTAGTCCGGGATCAGTTCTTCGCACTTGTCGCTGATGAACACACGGCGAACGTAGAGCTGAAGACCTTTCTTGCGGTCATTCATAAACATGTCGAACGGCTTTTTGGCAGGCAGATAGAGCAGTGCCTTGAATTCGCTGGCACCCTCGGCAGAAAAGTGAATCGTGCGGAACGGTGCATCGTAATCGTGGGAAACGTGTTTGTAGAACTCGGTGTACTCTTCCTCGGTAACATCGCTCTTGGGGCGGGCCCAGATGGCTTTCATCGAGTTAAGCGTCTGCTCTTCGGTCTTCTCGATGGTGCCGGCACCCTCGATCTCTTCGCCGTCAACTCCTTTGGGGGTTTCAGTGCGGGTAACATCCATCACTACCGGATACTGGATGTAGTCGGAGTATTTCTTGACGATCGAGCGGATTTTCCATTCATCCAGATACGTCTTATACTCCTCTTTAAGATGCAGGGTGATCTCTGTGCCGCGCTGTTCACGGGTACACTCTTCGACCGTATAGTTGCCGTCGCCGGACGATTCCCAACGGCAGCCATCCGTGGCCGCTCCACCTTTGCGGGTTTCCATTGTTACGCGGTCTGCCACCATAAACGATGCATAAAAGCCGACGCCGAACTGCCCGATCATTTCGGGATTGTCACTGGCGGCTTTTTCTTTCAGCGACTGCATGAACGCCTTGGTGCCGGAGCGAGCAATGGTGCCGATGTTTTCTTCCACCTCAGCCATGTTCATACCGATGCCGTTGTCGCGGATAACAAGTGTGCCGGCCTCTTTGTCCGGAATCAGTTTGATCTTCCAGTCGCTGTTTCCTTCAAGAAGTGATTCGTCGGAATGTGATTCAAAGCGGATTTTGTCGATAGCATCGGAAGCGTTGGAAATCAGTTCGCGGAGAAAGATGTCTTTGTTGGAATAGAGTGAGTGGATTACCAGATCGAGCAATTGCTGGACTTCGGTCTGGAACTGTTTGGTGGTTTTAGACATAGTTGGTGCGTCTCCTTCGATGTGATGTAATCTAATAGCCTCAACATAATCATAATAGATCAGGTTTTCAAGGGGGACATGCAAAAAACCGGATTCAGTAAACTTCAGACGGTATCTCTACACAATTGATTATAGATTCAATTGTGTTATAGTTCAGTGCCATTCAAACCGGCACCGGAAACTCATAATTTGAAATACACTTTTATGGTAAGAGGAGCGCTGAGCATATGAAAAGCAAGCATGATCTTGATGATGATGACATCATCGAAGAGACCAATGAAACTGAAGATGAAAGCTTTGCCAAGTTGTTTGAACAGGACGGAAAACAGGCTGAGAGATGGCTGGAACCGGGACAGAAGCTGACCGGAAAGGTGCTGAAAATCGGGAACGAATGGATCTTCATGGATACCGGCCAGAAAGGGGAGGGAGTCATCGAGCGGAAGGAATTCCTCGATAGTGACGGCAACCTCACCGTCGCGGAGGGTGATGCCATAACCGCCTATTTTCTTTCTTCAAGCCAGGGAGAGATGCGCTTCACGACTAAAATCGGTGGGAGTGCATCGGGAAGTACCCAGCTGGAACAGGCCTGGCAGGCAGGAGTACCGGTTGAAGGGGTGGTAGAGAAAGAGATCAAGGGTGGCTATGAAATAAAACTGGGTACGTCCCGTGCGTTCTGCCCCTATTCCCAGATTGCGCTTCGGCGCGTTGAAAACCCCGAAGCACTGATCGGAACCCGCCTGACGTTTCGGATCAGTGAATATGCAGAAAATGGCCGCAACATCGTCGTGTCCAGGCGTGCCCTGCTTGAGGAAGAACAGCGACAGCTGAAAGAGGACGCGCAGGCGGGGATCAGTGAAGGGATGACAGTAGTTGGAACGGTTACTTCCCTGCAGGATTATGGCGCCTTTGTCGATATAGGCGGCATCGAGGGGCTGCTTCCGATATCCGAAATCGGCTGGAACAGGGTAAAGGATGTCCGCGATGTACTGACTGTCGGCCAGCAAATGAAGGTCGTCATAAAAACAATCGATACGGAAAAGGATCGAATCTCCCTCAGTATCAAGGATACTCTCGCTGACCCGTGGGACCAGGTGCCTGCCAAGTTCCCGGAAGGCTCGTTTCATACCGGGACGGTTGCCCGCCTCGATACTTTCGGCGCGTTTGTTACGTTGAGCGATGGCGTTGACGGACTACTTCATATCTCGAAGCTTGGTGCCGGCAAGCGGATCAACCACCCTCGTGAAGTAGTCAAGGAAGGGGAACAGATCGAAATCAAGATTGAGAGTATTGACCGCGACAACCGCCGCATCTCACTTGCCCTGGCCGGTCCGGCCCGTGCTGCTGCTGAGGAAGAGGTAACCATGACTGAATTTCGTCGCCAGGCAGACGATGGGCCTAAAGGGATGGGGACATTGGCGGATATGTTGCGATCCAGGGTTCAGAGAGGTAAAAAATAAGTGACGGCTGATGTGCTTGCCGAAGCTGCTGATTGGGACAGCCGCTGCAAACAGTGCGGGGAATGCTGTTTTGAAAAAATTGAGGATGAGCGTGGTAATATATTCTACACCCGAACCGCCTGTCGTTTCCTCGACGTGGTCAGTCGCGAGTGCAAAATATTCGAGCGCCGATTTGAAATCAATCCCAGCTGTATAAAATTAACTCCGGAACTGGTCCAGACATTGCGCTGGCTTCCCCGTGACTGCGGGTACCGCCGCAAGCATGTCGAGCCTGCCGCGCCATCTGCTAAGAACAAGAAGCAAAAGCATTCGTTACGCACAATTCCGGGGAAATAATCCCTCTACAAGTTCTACTACCACTTCGGCACGATTAAGCGTGTAGATATGCACACCGGGAACTCCTGATTCGAGGAGTTCCCGGATCTGTTTTCGGGCATGGGCCATACCGACTTTTTGTACTGCAGCAGCTCCTCCGGTTACGTCCGCCTGTTCAAGTTCGGCAAGAAAATCTGCCGGGATAGTCGCACCGCACAGCGAAACAATTTTTTTTATGACTTTCAGACTGACGACCGGCAGAATGCCGGGTATGATCGGTTTGGTAATACCCGCCTCACGAGCCCGTTTCACAAAGCTGTGATAGAGGGCATTGTCAAAAAAAAGCTGGGTTATGACAAAGTCCGACCCACAGTCCTGTTTTAATTTCAAAAACGCCAGGTCCGCTTCCGGGTTCTCAGCTTCAGGGTGTACTTCGGGGTAGCCTGCCACCGCGATACCCAGAGCGGGAAATGAGGTGCGAATCAGAGAAACGAGGTCGGAAGCATGCCGCAGGGGAGATGACGGGGGAAGGGCTGCCGTTCCATTCTGAGGCAGGTCGCCGCGCAGAGCCAGCACATTGTCAACGCCTGCGGCAGCCAGTTCGTTCAGAAAAAGGTTGATTTCGTCAGGCGTCGATCCGATACAGGTCAGGTGTGCCATCGTTTCCAACCCGTAGTCATTTTGCAGACGTGTGACAATTTCGAGAGAATCCGCGTTGGTGCTTCCTCCGGCTCCATAAGTAACAGAAGCAAAAAGCGGGTTCAACTGTGCAAGATGCTGTACGGTCTGAAAAAAGGCGGGCCAATCGTCACGATTTTTTGGCGGGTAAAACTCAAGTGAAATAAATTGTTCATCGTGGCGTATTGAATCAATGACTTTCATAGATCTCCAGAGAATCAGCATGATTGTAATGTCTCATGCAGATGTTTACAGACCACTCTTTTATATAAAAATGAAAACAAATAGCAACAGAAAGATTCCACTTAGGATTTTTGAATTGACAGTATACAACAGGATGACGTATACAAACTGACTTCATTTTAGTGTATTTTACCAGCTAGTTAGCGGTCGGTGGCCTACATTGAATGATCATTATACCTGCCGGCAAAAAGAGAGATCTAAAACCATGTTTAATCTGAAACCTGATGTTGTCGCACGTCTTGAGCGCGTACTGAGCTCCGTTGAAATGCTCCTCCCCAAAGCAGTTGCTCGCATTGACTGGGAGCACTGCCATGCCGCAAACTGGCGGCGCCATTCTTTTTCTGGGTACCTTGAACCCGTTCGGGTAACTGACACAACTATGTTGAAGGAGTTGCTCGGTGTCGAGGAACAAAAAGAAATAATGATTAACAACACCCGCCAATTTTTGGCTGGACTGCCGGCCAATAACGCCCTGTTGTGGGGGTCACGTGGTTCCGGCAAATCTTCGCTGGTCAAGGCGCTGCTAAACGAATTTGCTCCGCAGGGATTGCGTTTTATACAGGTTGAAAAAGAAGACCTCATCTATCTTTCTGAAATATTCACCGCAGTTGAGAACCAGCCGTACCGGTTTATTTTGCTGTGCGATGACCTGACATTTGAGGTTGGGGAACTGAGCTATAAAATGCTTAAAAGTGCGCTGGATGGGTCGGTTTATTCAGCACCGGAAAATGTCCTTATCTATGTGACTTCCAATCGCCGCCATCTTCTGCCTGAATACGAATCGGACCTCTTGGGAGGCAAGTTTGTCAAAGGAGAACTGCAGCAGAGCGAGGCAATGGAGGAAAAAGTTTCTCTTTCAGACCGTTTCGGCATCTGGGTTGCTTTTTATGCATTTTCTCAGGATCGCTATCTGGATGCAGTACGCCTGAATGTTGAAAAAGAGTGCAGTCAGCGTAATGTTAAAATTCCCTGGAGCGATGAAATTGAACGTGATGCAATCCAGTGGTCGCATGACAAGAGCAAACGTTGTGGGCGAACCGCATATCAGTTTGCCAAAAACTGGGTCGGGCGGCACTTGCTGACAGCTTGATGGATTTTTTCATATGGTAGTTGTTTTAAGCTTGTAATTTTCATTCGCCCTCTCTATATTGAAATTCATGTTCAATAAGGAGGGGCGAATGATTCTCGAAAAAAAGAAAATATTCAACGATTTTGCGGCGTCAAAAGGTCTTCGTTCCACCCGTCAGCGTGATATCATCCTCGATATATTCCTCTCCACTCGTCAGCATGTCAGCGTTGAAGAACTCTATCTCAAAATAAAAGCCAGCAATCCGGGCATCGGGCATGCAACGGTGTATCGCACGCTCAAGTTATTTTCGGAAGCCGGCCTTGCCCGAGAAATTCTGCTGCATGACGGTCAAACTCGGTATGAACACGCAGTTGCCGGCGAGCATCATGATCATCTGGTCTGTACCGGTTGCAACTCCATCATTGAATTTGAGGATGAGACCATCGAAAAATTGCAGAAAGATATCGCTGCCCGCCACGGTTTCCTGATAAAAAATCACAAGCTGGAAATTTACGGCCTCTGTGCCGCCTGCAGACAATAATTACTGATGCCCTTCGTGTGTCTGGTGATTGTTTTCGCAACTAACTGAAAATGAATGTCAAAAGCATAACAAGGAATAGAGATATGGCTCCATGCTGTACCAAACAGACAGAAATACCTTTGAGCGGAAATGCCAGAAAAGTGGCTCTGGTTGGTAATCCCAATGTCGGCAAGAGTGTCTTGTTCAACGCGTTAACCGGCGCCTACGTAACCGTATCCAATTATCCCGGCACTTCGGTAGAAGTTGCGCAGGGAAACGCTGTTATAAATGGGCAGCAGTGGGAGGTGATCGACACTCCCGGGATGTACTCTATTCATACGATTACCGAGGAGGAGCGGGTAGCCCGGGAGATCTTGCTGCACGAGACCCCAGACGTGGTAATTCACGTGCTTGATGCCCGCAACCTCGAACGGATGCTGGCCATGACAATCCAACTTATAGAAGCCGGACTGCCGGTAATTTTGGTTGTCAACATCATGGATGAAGCCGAGCGGATGGGGCTTACCATTGATTTGAATCTGCTGCAACAGAAGCTCGGCATTCCGGTGATCGGCGCGGCTACCGCGCGTAAACGCGGCATTGACGAAATCCGTTCGGCAATGAATGCCTACCGCTGTGCATGCGAGCAGCAACGCTTTGAATACAGTCGGTTGCTCGAACGCGACATCAACGAGGTGATCTGTCTGATGCAGGGAGAGTATACTCTTTCCTACCGAGCACTCGCGTTACTGTTATTGCAGCAGGATGAGGAAATTGCCGAACTGGTGCGCCACCGCGAAGGTGACGGCTATGCGCCGCTCTCTGAAAAAGTTCGGGAAATTGCCTTTGATCGTCGTGAATCATTTCATCTTGACCTGTCTCTGGAACGCAACGAAATGGTCAGGCGGATTATCACCGGAGTCTTTGCCGCACCGGAAAAACGGGTGGTGACTCTGGCCGAGCGCTTGTCTCGTCTTGCGGTGCAGCCGTTGACCGGTATACCGTTGCTGCTGATCGTGCTCTACTTCGGGTTGTACCAGTTTGTCGGTGTCTTTGGCGCCGGCACCCTGGTAGACTTTCTGGAAAAGCGGATTTTTATCGGAATATTTAATCCCTGGATCACTAGTACGGTCAAGTCCCTGATCCCCTGGGAAATCATCCAGGAGCTGTTTGTTGGTGAATACGGCATCATTACCCTCGGCATCCGCTATGCGGTCGGCATCATTTTGCCGATAGTGGCCACGTTCTTCATCTTCTTTTCCTTTCTGGAAGATACCGGTTATTTTCCGCGTTTGGCGTTGCTGGTTGATCGCATCTTCAAGCATTTTGGCCTTACCGGCCGGGCGGTTATTCCGATGGTGCTCGGCTTTGGCTGCGATACCATGGCAACCATGGTTACCCGGACCCTTGAGACCACCCGAGAGCGTGTCATCGCCACCATCCTCCTCTCGCTGACGATTCCCTGTTCGGCTCAACTCGGGGTGATCATGTCGCTCCTCTCCAAGTATCCCGGAGCCTTGGCGGTCTGGAGTGGTTGTCTGCTGCTGCTGTTTATCGTAGTCGGGATGCTCTCGGCAAAAATCCTTCCCGGCGAAGCGCCCATGTTTTACATGGAGCTTCCCCCGATGCGCATGCCCCAGTTTGGCAATGTTATTACCAAAACCTATACCCGGATGCAGTGGTACTTCCTGGAAATTCTGCCGCTGTTTGTACTGGCCTCGGTTCTCCTCTGGCTGGGGAAAATCACTGGCTTCTTCGAGAAGATGGTTAATGCCATGACCCCGGTGATGGCCTCCATCGGATTGCCGAAAGAAACTGCGGTGGCCTTTATCTTCGGTTTTTTCCGCCGCGATTACGGTGCCGCCGGCCTGTACGAACTACAGACCAAGGGCTTGATGGATGCCCGTCAGCTTACCGTGGCCGCTGTGACATTAACGCTCTTCATCCCCTGCATAGCCCAGTTCCTGATCATGAAGAAAGAACGGGGGTGGAAGGTTGCCGGTACCATCGGGGTTTTTGTCAGCCTGTTTGCCTTCGGCAGCGGCTATGTCCTGAATAAGGCATTGCTCGTGACGGGATTACTGTCATGATCTGCAGCTTCTGTGGATATGAATTTAACGAGGAAGACGGCAAAAAGGGGTGCGGCGGTTGTCCCGGTGGTTGTCATAATATCCACTGTCCCCGCTGCAACTATAAAAATCCGCTGGAGCCGGGCGTCGTCAAAAAACTGAAAAAAATCTTTGGTAAGGATATAAAAGTAAAAGGAGGCACGTGATGAAGCTTTCAGAAAAGGCAGAGGAGATACTTGAGGCGTTGTGGATTACCGTTGAAGAGGGTGGGGCTGCCTTTCTTGACCCTGAGAAAATGGGGTTTCCGGCAGATGACCCCTCCTATCAGGAACTGACCGGCAATGCCATGATCGAGATTCGCCAGGGAATGATTTATTTCCGCCCTGAAGGATTTAATGAAGGGAAGATGACCATTCGCCGCCATCGTCTGGCGGAACGTCTGATGATGGATGTGCTCAATATCCGCGGCGATGACGGTGAATTCAAGGCCTGTCAGTTCGAACATCTTCTCAAAGAAGGTGCCGACGTCAAGCTCTGCACTATGCTTAACCATCCGGCAACCTGTCCGCACGGCAAACCGATTCCTCCTGGAGAATGTTGCCATAGGGCACGTGCCGACGGCGATCTGGGCGTTGTGCCGTTGACTGAATTCAAATCGGGGCAGGAGGGCGAAATTGCTTATATCCAGACCGACGATAACAAAAAAATGCAGAAGCTGATGGCAATGGGTGTACTGCCCGGCAACCGCATTGTTTTGACTCATGCATACCCGTCCTATATTTTCCGGGTCGGGTATTCGGAATTCGCCATTGATACCAATCTGGCCAAGGAGATCTTTGTACGGAAGTAGGAGAAGGTATCAACGGGTTTGCGGCGCAGCGGCGTGAACAGTTGCCGCC
>JABBNX010000006.1 GCA_019352135.1 Pseudomonadota bacterium | reverse complement strand
TCTTCATTCGGTTCGTTGATCACCAGAATATCATTACCGTGAACCTGCCGGGGCGTCACCAGTGCCTCCTGGTTGACCCCAAAAGCGCGGGCAAGCAGACTGCGGTTGCCCTCTACATTTGCCTGCTGGTCCTGCGTATTCATTCCCAGATTGAGCGAGTTATAGGGAGGGCGCGAAACGCCTTCATGGCGGGTGGTGAAGCCTTGTGTTGAACACGATGCCCCGGTGAAATTCACTTCGACGTACTGGATACGACCGATACGATTTATCTGCATGGTTACTTCCTCCAAAAATACATTTACCTTCCGGGCCTATTTTCGTAAGTTAAAAGTTGTTTTCTGCGCTGTTATAGCAGAAAATAGCCCCATTAACGCACGTTCTCTGGTTATTCGGGTTAGGCCTTGCTGTTCCGGTGGCGCTGCCGCCTGACATAAACCGCAATCAGAACGGCACTGAACAGCATAACCCAGAGAAGCGCTTTATGCGAATACTGCATGATCAGCTGCTGGTTCTCGCCGATCACATAGCCGATCAGCGTCAGGATGGTGCACCAGAGACCGGCGCCGAGCAGGGTATACAGGGAGAACTTGAGGTGATTCATTCCGGCCACACCGGCGGGAATTGAGATCAGATGGCGGATAACCGGCAGGAGCCGGCCGATAAAGGTAGATATCTCCCCGTGCTGGAGAAAAAAACGCTCCACCCGTTCGAATTTGTCGGGCGGAATCAACACATACTTACCATATTTAAGGATCAGCGGCCGCCCCAGATAGTGCGAAACATAATAATTGATATATGCTCCGATCAGACTGCCGGCAGTACCACACAGAATAGCAATTGGCAGGTTCATTTTGCCCAGATAGGCCAGATATCCCGCCGGCGGCATAACCAGTTCACTTGGGACCGGAATGATCGAGCTCTCCATGACCATCAACAGAAAAATGCCGGGATAGCCCATGGCACCAATCGTGTCCACCAGCCATGTTACTAAGGTATGTATCACGCGAAACTCCTCCAAAAATTATACAGTTGCCCTTTATAACACCAACTGAACCATTCGGGCAACAGCAGATAGGATATTTATGAAGGAAAACAAAAACCGCATTCTGAACCGTTTAAGCACTGAAGTCCTGACCGGTGACGGTGCCATCGGCACCATGCTCTACACCAAAGGCGTCAGCCTCGACAGTAATTTCGAACATCTGAACCTGGTCCGCCCCGATCTGGTTGCGGAACTGGCTCGTGAATATGTTACGGCTGGCGCCCAGATAATCGAAACCAATACGTTTGGCGCGAATTATACCAAACTGTCCGCCATCGGCCTGGGCCACAAGGTAAGCGAAATCAATCTGGCCGGAGCTAGAATCGCCCGTGCAGCGGCAGGCCACACAACGCTGGTGGCCGGATCGGTTGGTCCGCTGATAGCCATAAAAGGTGAGGAACGCGAAGACAGCCCGGAACAGATTGAAGATGCATTTCGGGTTCAATGCCGGTCACTTGCGGAGGGAGGCGTCGATATTCTGCTTCTGGAAACCTTTTCTTCTCTCCCGCAGTTGCAGCTGGCAGTTACGGTCGCGAGAGAGACCGGACTGCCGGTATGTGCATCCCTGGCTTTTCTTGAAGGAGGGCGCAGCGGCGATGGAAGCTCTGTTGAAAGCTTCTGTCAGGCAATGGAGACAGCTGGCGCCGATATACTTGGCGCCAATTGCGGCGCCGGTCCGCTGGAATTGCTCAAAGTGATAAAACGTCTGGCGGCCTTGACGGATAAACCGATCAGCGCCTACGCCAACAGCGGTTTTCCCGAGTACCTGGACGGGCGCTTCATCTACCGCGCCACCCCGGATTATTTTGCCGCCATGGCGCGTGAAATGGTTACTGTCGGAGCAAATATTGTCGGAGGTTGCTGCGGGACAACCCCTGAACATATCGCCGCACTCGCCCGGGCCATACGCGGTTCCCGGCCAACAGCCCGGAGTAAAGTCCCGTTTATTGCCGTATCTGAAACGGCCAGAACGATCCCAAAGGCCGCCTCTTTTCTGGACAGCTGGGGAAACCGTAAGGTCATTACCGTAGAACTTGACCCGCCCAAAGGGCTTGACTGCACTAAAATCATTGCGGGGTGCAGGCGCATAAAGGAAGCGGGAGCCGATGCAATCAACCTGGCGGAAAATCCCCTTGCCCGTCCCCGAATGGGGAATATTGCTCTCGGAAGCCTCATTCAGCGCGAGGTTGGAATCGAAGTCATCGTGCATATCACCGGCCGCGACCGTAATCTGATCGGCATGCAGTCAGACCTGATGGGGGCCAGCCTGCTCGGCATCCGTTCGATTCTGGCGGTGACCGGCGACCCTGCGACGATGGGCGATCATGCCGGGGCAACCTCCGTTTTTGACTTGCACTCCCTGACGTTGATCAAACTGTTGAGCGATATGAACAGCGGCATTAATGCCATCGGCAACCCGATCGGCGCCGGCACCGGCTTTACCATCGGAGCCGCCTTTAATCCCAATACTCAAAACATGACCCTTCAGGCCGAACGGTTGCGAAAAAAAGTTGCCAACGGCGCCCGCTTTGTCCAGAGCCAACCGATCTACGATCCGGCGATTCTGTTTAAAGCGCTGGAGGCAACCAACGACAGCGCCATCCCTTTTCTTGCCGGGATCATGCCGCTGGTCAGCGAACGCAACGCTGAATATCTGAATAATGAAGTACCGGGGATAACCGTGCCGGACAGCGTCCGAGCACGCATGAAGGGGCTTGAAAAGGAGCCCGGAGTCCGGGAAGGACTGGCCATCGCCAAAGAGTTTATCGATGCTACAGCCTCGGTTGCCGGTGGCTATTATCTGATCCCCCCCTTCGGGAAGTTTGAACTTGCAGTCGAGTTGATCGAACACATTCAGCAACGAGAAAGAGAGAAACAATCATGACAAGGGTGAAAACAGGATTTTTGTGTATTGTGTGCCTGCTGCTGACCGCCTGCGCAACCCAGGCCGGCTTAAGCGACAGTTTTAACCGGAGCATGAAAGCCTACAATCGGATGCTGCGATGGCGTGAAGTTGAAAGTGCCGGAATGACCTATCTTGATCCGAAACTGCAGGAAGAATTTCTTAAACAGGCCGGCAGCCTTAAAAAACGGGGCATCTCTTTTACCGATTTCCGCATACTCTCCTCGAAGTATCTTCCGGAGGAGAAAACGGGGGATGTGGTAGCAGAATTTGACTATTACATACTCCCGTCAAACAGAGTCAAAACGGTTTCTTATCGTCAGAAGTGGGTTTATCTGGAGAATACCAGGAGCTGGGAACTTAAAAACGGCCTGCCGCCTTTTGAATAAAGATAGTTTAGAAAATATGCCGTTATTAGAGCACCAGATACAGCAATTTATCGCCTATCTGCACACCGAGCGGGACGTATCTTCGCATACTCTGGCTGCCTATCGCAGCGATCTGGCGCAGTTTTTAATCTTTGCCGGACGTGAAAAAGGGGAGACCGTCTCGGTTCAGGATGTTGACCATCTGCTTCTCAGGCGGTATCTGGCCGGACTTTCCAAGACCAACAGGAAGAGCTCCATCGGCCGTAAGTTGGCGGCAATCCGCTCCTTTTTCCGCTTCCTGTTGCGGCGCGGCACTATTACAAAGAATCCTGCCGAGCTGATCGCTACGCCAAAAAAAGAGCAGCACCTCCCGTTTCATCTGGATATTGATCAAACCACCACCCTGATGGAAGCACCGGCTGATGAACAAAAAAACGGACCGCGTGACCGGGCAATTCTTGAATTGCTGTATTCAAGCGGTCTCCGTGTTTCCGAATTGACCGGCCTGAATATCGGCGAGCTTGATGTGACAGGCGGATTGGTGCGGGTAACCGGCAAAGGAGGAAAGGAGCGTATCGTTCCGGTTGGCAGCCGCGCTCTGGAAGCGCTGCAGGTGTATCTTGGCCAGCGTGGTGATGCTGCAGCCACTGGCGCTCTTTTTCTCAATACTCGCGGCGGGCGTATCAACCGCCGGAGCGTGGCACGGATCGTCGATGCCCATGTCATGAAGATTGCCGCTTTCAAGCGGATTTCACCACATACCCTCAGGCATACTTTCGCAACCCATATGCTGGAAGGGGGCGCCGATTTGCGCGCCATTCAGGAGCTGCTCGGTCATTCCTCGCTCTCCACGACCCAAAAGTACACCCATGTCAGCATCGACCACCTGATGGAAGTCTATGACAAAGCTCATCCCAAGGCTCATACGAAAAGCGGGGAATAAGTAATCTTATCCCCCGCTCCCGACTGGTCCTGCATATCCGGGTGGATCACCCGATTCTGATCTCAATTTTATCTCCTTCAGCCACCTTGAGCCTCTTCTCGATTCCAGGTCCAACAACCACGGAACCGTCATACTGCCGGTCCATTTCTTTCATGATCATGACCGGAAAAGTACCGCTCGTACCTGCAGCGGAATTTGTAAGGATCAGTTTTTTGAAGGGGGTCTTGTAATGATTAGAGATCCATTGTGACGTAGGCAGACTGAGAGCGACCATTCCAAGCGAATCGAAACTGGCGCTGGCTTGTTTATCAGCCAGGTGACTGACATTCATCCGTAAAAGACCTTCACCCTGGCTTGAATCTTCAACCGCGGAGTGCTGAGACTCAGCGGGAGCATCGCTTAAAAGCTTTGCCTCCAGTTTTTTAATTACCAGGTTAAGCGTTATCGGCAGAATCTGAAGATTAATACTGTTGGCACATAACAGGAAGAGTATGGCGCCCGGAAATGATTTGATGAGAATGCGGCCGTCTGAATAGCGCAAATCGAGTAGCTCCAGCGTTTGTGACATCTGCAGACCGTGAGAACACTCCAGAGTCAATGATGCGGCTTTCTGCAGTGATGCATCATCAATAAGCGCAGGAAATATGTGGGCAAGTACCGAGCCCTTATGGCTGAAGACCGCGCTGCCAATCACACCATCAACACTGTTTATATGCTGCAGAATGTCCTTCATGATACGGCTCCCCTATTTGGCCGATGCAAATGCAGACTTGATTTCTGATTCAACAGTGTCCAGGTTGCAGTCAGGCTTGACCGCGATGCTCAAATAGTGCTGTTTGGAGTCATACAACAACAGATTGTAGTTTGTCGTGTGAACAGCTGCAGCCTTGATTTCACCCAACCCCATTAACTCGCCGATACTGCCGCCGGTTTTGGCCAGAAACAGGCCTTTTGTTGCCAGCGCTACCGCTTCAATACTGGAGTCCTGAACCGGCACGCCCTGTTTATCGAGTAAAACAGCATAGGTGATGTTGTGCATTTCCAGCAGGCGAGCGGCGATTTTACTCATTGTGCGACGGGGTGTCACGGAGGGGCCGGCAGAGCTGTTCGCAGTTACACCCGCATTCTCTTCATCAAGGCGGCGGAGTGCTTCAAGCAGTAAGAAATCAGTACGATAATGGATGGTACAGACATTGGAAGTCATTTCGGGATGGATGTTAAACGAGCCGCCCGGCCATTTTATGATTTCGTAAATAGCCTGCTCGCCGGATTCATCACCCTGCTCCGCGTGAATGATCTCGCCATCAACAAAGTAAATGACTCCCTCGCTGACCCCGTATTCCACGGAAATCGCGCCGGTATATTTGTTCTGTCCCTTCAGCTGTATAACATCAGTCAGTGAAAGTCCAGCCACTGCACCATTAAAACCGCTTACGTTTTGAGACATCTATACCAACCTGTCGGAGAGATAGTATCAATACTGTACTTAAACCATAACAGCGAGTTAAGTTCAAGCATGAAAGTCATTACCTCATAATAAAACTACCCCGCCGGTTGCCCGGTGGGGTAGTTTTAAACCTGGGGATGAAAAGTGGATGCTATTCGCAGAGATCGACTTTGACATCCCAGTTCTTAAGCTTCATGGTACCATTCTTCTCAAGGTTGAGATGCATCTTGAAGGCACGATCCCACAGCTGCGGCTCGTGACCAACCTTGCGTTTGAGACAATCAGCTTCAGCAATATTGAGATACTCGGTCAACTGTGCCTTGTAATCCGGATGGGCACACTTTTCAATGATCAGACGAGCGCGCTCCTTCGGTGCCACCCCGCGCAAATCTGCCAGTCCCTGTTCGGTAATGACACAGTCGAGGTCGTGCTCGGTGTGGTCGATATGTGAGCAGTGCGGAACAACGCAGGAGATACCGGTCGGATCGGTCTTGGACGGACGACTCGACGGGGTATGCATCATTTTCAGATAGCCGTTGCGCAGGAAGTCGCCGGAGCCGCCAAGACCGTTGATCATGCGGGTACCACCGACGAGAGTCGAGTTGGCATGGGCATAGATATCAATCTCTACCGGAGTATTCATGGCGATACACCCCAAACGGCGGATCGGCTCCGGTGCATTGGAGATTGAGAGCGGGCGCAGCGTAATCTTGTCAAAATATTTATCCATATGCTCGAAAAATTTCGGGAAGCCCGGCTCAGCCGAAAGAGAGAGCGAACAGGAAGAAGCGTGGTCCAGTTTGCCCGAGTCGAACAGGTCGAGCATCGTGTCCTGAAGTACTTCGGTGTAGACGGACAGATTGGTGAAGGGACCTTTGGCCAGACCACCGATAACGGCGTTGGCGATGGAACCAACACCGGATTGCAGCGGCAGCAGGTTTTTCGGCAGACGACCGGCCTTGACTTCCTGGGTGAAAAATTCGATGACATGGCCTGCAATCGCTTCGGAGGTATCGTCCTGCTCGGCAAAAGCACGACCCTGGTCACGGAGCTTTGACTCGACCACGGCGATGATCTTGCTCGGATCGCACGGGATGGAGGTTGAACCGATTCTCGACCCGGCTGAAGTAATGTTGAATACCTGCCGGTTTGGAGGAGTCAATGGAGTTAACAGGTCATGAATTCCTTCGAAAGAAGGCTGTCCGGTGTTAACCTCGATGATGACCCGGTCACAGATCATCAGGATTTCGGGAATAACGCCGCAGGAGGATGTGGGAACTAGGCTGCCGTCTTCCTTGATAGCAGAAACCTCAATGATGGCCAGGTCAAGCCTGCCGCTCTCGGTGTCCTTGGTATAGAAACCGTAGCCCAGATCCTGTGCGAACAGGGAAAGGTGCTTGTCACCCATCCGGATGCGCCCTTGGTTGATGCCGGCTGCGATATCCTTGCCGGTCTGATACGGCCAGCGACGGTCAATCATATCGTTGATAGCCCAACGATTTTCGGTCTCGGCTCCAACAGAGGCGCCGATGAACAGGTTGAATTTCAGCTTACCCTGCAGGTTGTTCTTCTCAACATGCTCCGCAAGGGCGATCGGGACCACTTTAGGGTAGCCAGCCGGGGTAAAGCCGGACCAGCCGAGATTCATACCGTTTTTGAAAAATGGGATGGTTTGTTCCGGGGTCATCACCTTGCTCAAAAGGGACTTGCATTGTACTCGGTCTTGAAGAGTTCCGTAATCCGACATTTACTGCCTCCTGTTTGTTTTTTGTGTTTACAGGTCAATAACCTGCGTTGATAAGCACCTAAAGCGTCATCCGCCCCGAAAGGCAGTCTATTGATTCATATGATATGTTCCGTCAAAAAAACCATTAAGAGCCAGAGTAGAACCGGATTCTACGCATACGCTTATGTTTCGTCAAGATAAAAAGTATACGGTATAATCCTTCAGTTTTCGTAATCTACCGCCACAATAGATGAACAGACCGCCTTCATATGCGGGATCACCTCTCCGGCGTGGTACGGATGAATCTGGTAGGCCTGCAGATCTTCGAGTGATTCAAAACGAGTCGTAAGCGCAATGTCGTATGAGCGCTCCGATCGGATCATATCAACTCCGACTTCAAGATGACGCAGCATGTCAATTTTACCGTCCATACTGAGCAGTTTGTTTCTGGTGACAGCCAGGTTTTCATCAGTCGGTTCAGCCAGTTTAAACAATACAATGTGGGTAATCATAGTGCTGTTCCTTTCATGCATCGAATATAAGTTTGGTTGCTATCCGTAGAGTAATTTTTGGATCAGTGTTCTGCTTGAAATCGTGTTTATCCGGGCGCCTGCAGAGCCCTCAAAAAAACCACATATGCACCGCTACCACCCATTTCACGGGGAGCAGGGGCAAATTCCAGAACTATCTCCCGCCCAGCATCGCGCAGCCACGAAGCAACAGCCTGGTGCAGCACCGGTTCTTCCTGTGAATGGTAGCCCTTGCCGGTGATCACCAAAACAGCTTTTTGCCCCTTCTTTTGAGCAGAGCGTAAAAAGCGCGGCAAAGCGTCAAGAGCTTCCTCACGCGTCAAACCGTGCAGGTCGAGCTGATGATTGACTGAAACAACGCCCCGCTTCACCTGCCGGAGCCGGTTGCCGGCCAGCGGCTGCAATTCGCCTTCATCAGGGACGGAATCCGTAAACTTCGTATCCAGTTTCAGGCGACCGATTTCCTCAAGAAAAGCGCCTTCTTCGACAACCAGAATCTCTTCCGCCGCCTTTCCGGCTGTTTTCTGTAATGGATGCGAACCGGCTTTAACCGGCTTTTTCCCGGAGTTTTGAAACGGCCGCACATCCGCCACCTCCTGGAGAAAAAGATCAAGAGCGTTTTCAACCGGCTCCGCAGTTTTTGGGCTGGCAGACTGACTCGGCGGTATCGGCTCCGACTCCGAAACGGCAATCCCTTTCAGAACCCCGAACGGGGTGCTAAGAAACTCTTTCGGCTTGGGATCATTCTGTTGTCGTTGCTTTTTCTTTGCCACGTTGTTCAGTCCTTCGCGACCAGCGTTATTTCAATGCGACGATTTCTTGCCCGGCCTTCTTTCGTGCCATTGTCAGCAACCGGTTTGTATTCTGCAAAAGCGGCGGCCGAAAGATTGCGGGGATCAACCCCCTGCTTCTGCAGAAATTTGGTGACATTAATAGCGCGGGCAGCTGACAGCTCCCAATTGGTAGGATAGATATGGGCAAGCGTACCCGTAATCGGCACCACATCCGTATGCCCCTCAATCCGGATAGCTTTGTCACCGACCTTTTTCAGCGTATCCACCATTTTGTCCAAAATATCCCGCCCCTCGGGCTTGATGTCGGCCCTGCCGGAATCAAACAGGATAGCTGCCTCCATATTTACCGTCAGCTTGCCCTTCAGTTCGGATATGGTAACCTGCCCTTTGGCAATTTCGTTCTTCATAGAGGCAAGAAGCTGCTCGTACGTCCCGCTAACCTCTTTAACTTTTTCCTCTTTCGCCTTCTGAAGCTCGGATATTTCATCGTTCAATCGGCTGTTTTCAGTTGTAAGCTCCGATACCTGTTGGCGCAACTCACTGATATTTTTTGACAATGTATCTGATTTTGCCCTTAGAATCCCCTCGAGCTGTTTTTTCTCATCGGTAAGTACTGCGGCATCCTGGGTAAGCTGGTCAAATTTGGCTTTCAGAGCACTGTTTTCCACCAATAATTTTTTGTGCGCCTGCTGCAACTCGGCCAGTGATTTGGACACGCCATCAGCTTCCTCAGCTTTTTTCAGGTAGGTACTTTCAGCAACAAGGCAGCCACTGGCAGACAACATAAAAAAAGCGCCGGCCAGATATACAAGTACTCGTTTGATCATTGGTCCATCCTCCCGCAGAGATCGTGCTTTCGGCCTTATACCATATAATCCGGATTTTGGTAACGCAGAATAGCACGTTCCTGAATTCATACCGGCACCTGAATCCGCGCCACCTTGACACGGCGGCGCTTTACGGCTACAAGAAACAGCAGTGGTTCAGTCTTTTAACGAAATGAAGCGATGGAGAACTCATGGCCGTCAGAATATCATTTGTGGGCGCCGGTCCGGGAGCGACCGACCTGATTACCGTCCGTGGCGCGCGCCTCTTGAAACATGCCGATGTCGTCGTTTTTGCCGGAAGCCTGGTGGACCGGAAGCTGGTGCAGCTGTATGCACCAAGGGCCGATGTCTATGATTCCGCAGCGATGACGCTCTCCGAGGTCATCACCGTCATGGTGGATGCCGTGGCAGCAGGGCAAAACGTTGTCCGCCTGCACACCGGCGACCCGTCCATCTATGGCGCCATTCAGGAGCAGATGGAAGCGCTTGACCGATTGGAAATCGAATATCAGGTCGTGCCGGGAGTAACCAGCGCCTTTGCCGCAGCGGCCGCGCTCAAACAGGAGCTGACTCTGCCTGAGGTTTCCCAGACGGTCATTTTCACCCGCGTGGAAGGACGGACCCCGGTGCCGGAACGTGAGCAGCTGCACGCGATTGCCAAACTCGGCGCCACGATGGTAATCTATCTTTCGGTCGGTATGGTCGAAAAGGTCGTTGACCAGTTGCTGCAGGGCGCCTATACGACCACCACCCCTGCAGCGGTTGTCTGCCGGGCCTCTTGGGATGACGAGCAGATTATCCACTGCACCCTGTCCGAGCTTGTAGAAAGAGTGCAGCAGTCCGGCATTGATCGCCAGGCGCTGATCATTGTCGGCGATGTCCTGGCCGCCCGCCGCGAAGGGCTCAAAGCCAAGTCACTCCTGTACGACCGCGAGTTTTCTCATGGTTTCCGGGAAGGTCACGTTGCCTGAGATGCGAGTCGCTGTTGTTGCCATAACCCGGGGGGGAGCCCGACTGGGTCATATGCTGGCCGAAAAGGCTGAGTTCGACTGCTATGTATCCCGCCGCTATGCCGACCACGCCGGAACTGCTTGCCACTGTTTTGACCCAACCGGACTGAAAGCTCTGATCGCTTCGCACTGGAAGCACTACGATGGTTTCGTGCTGATCATGGCTACCGGCATCGTAGTCCGAATGATCGCGCCGCTGCTGGAGTCTAAGGAGACCGATCCGGCGGTTGTCGTGATGGATGATGCCGGCAGATATGCCATTGCTCTTCTTTCCGGGCATCTGGGTGGCGGCAACGAGCTTGCCGGGTCCTGCGCATCCGTCACCGGAGCCCGTGCCGTCATTACTACCGCAACCGATGCCAACGAGCTCCCTTCCTTCGACATGCTGGCCAAGGAGCAGGGATGGGGCATTGAGGATATCAGCCGGGTCAAGACACTCAACACCCTGCTGCTTGATGACGAAGAGATTGCCGTCGTAGACCCGACCGGGCTGACCAGCGCGTGGCTGCAGGGCCGGGGGAAGGTCACTTTTTTTGAAACATCTGCTACAGCCGCGGACAGCACGGCACGCGGTTTATTGCTTGTCACCAATCGGACTTTGCCGGAACAGATCGACACGGCTAATACCCTCATCCTCCGCCCCCGCAACCTTGTGCTCGGCATCGGCTGCAATCGCGGCACACCGGCTGATGAAATCGAAGCGTTTGTTACGACCCACCTGAAACAGTTGGATCTCTCGCAAAAAAGCATCTGCTGCATCGCCTCGGTAGCAGCCAAACGCGATGAAATCGGGCTTGCAGAATACGCACGGCGCCTGGGGGTTCCGCTCCGTTGCTTTGAGAGTGAAGAGCTGAACAGGGTTGCCTTTCCCTCGCCCCCCTCGAAACATGCCCTGGCGGCAGTCGGTGCCGCCGGTGTCGCCGAGCCGGCCGCAATTCTTGCCGCACGTGGAGGGAAATTGCTGTTACGGAAGGTCAAATCCGCGAATATCACCTTGGCGGTAGCACAACTCAAGGACATGTAATGAATATTGATAGCAAACCGGTCATTGCGATTACCATGGGAGACCCCAGCGGGATCGGTCCGGAAATCATCATAAAAGCGCTGCAGTCGCCGGATGTCACAAACAGCTGCGTTCCACTCGTGATCGGAGACCGGCTGGCACTGGAACGGGCGCGTGCCGTCTGCGGCTCAACCCTGAAGTTTTTCGCATCTGACACAATAGAGGATGCGCGAACCTTCCCGGAAGGCAGCATTCCCCTGCTTGAACTCTCACACCTCACGGAAGCCGACATGCTGTACGGCGCTCCGTCAAACGTTGCCGGCGATGCAGTCTACCGCTATATCTGCCACGCCGCACGCCTCTGCCTTGACGGCCACGCCGCAGCGATGGTGACCGCCCCGATCAGCAAGGAAGCGATGCATCGAGCCGGGCACGACTATCCGGGCCACACCGAACTGCTGGCCGAATTGTGCGGCACAGACAACTTTGTCATGATGCTGGCCGGTGACCTGCTGCGGGTCAGCCTGGTGACGATCCATGAGGCGCTGAGTGATGTTCCGCGTCTGGTGACGTTCGAGCAGGTGCTCAAAACCATACGCATCACGGCAGAAGGAGTTGCGCGTTTGACCGGCAAAAAGTCGCCGAAGCTGGCGGTGCTTGCGCTCAATCCCCATTGCGGTGAAGGCGGGAAGTTCGGCACCGAGGAGCTGGAAGTCATCGCGCCGGCGGTAAAGGCCGCCCGGTTGGAAGGGATCAATGCCGAGGGGCCGCTTTCGGCTGACACCCTGTTCCATTTTGCCCGGCAGGGTGGCTATGACGGTGTCGTAGCCATGTATCACGATCAGGGGTTGATCCCGCTCAAGATGCTGCACTTTGACGATGGCGTCAACATTACGCTGGGCCTGCCGATCATCCGCACCTCTGTTGACCACGGCACCGCCTATAACCTTGCCGGCAGTGGCACGGCCTCCGAAGAAAGCCTTCTGGCGGCAATCAGGATGGCAGTGAAGATGGCAGGATGATTCTCTGCTTTCCGCTTGCACTAAGCGCCCGTTTTTCGTAAACTCCCAGCCATGATAACCATTGAAACCATATCCGCACATATCCACGCCGGTCAGCGCATTACCTCTGATGAAGCGTTTTTTCTGTTTCGGTCCAACGACCTGCTCGCGATCGGCGAGCTGGCGGCGCTGGCCAATGAACGCAACAACGGCACAAATGTTTATTTTAACGTCAACCGCCACATAAACCCGACCAACGTCTGTGTGAATCGCTGCGCATTCTGCGCATTCTCGCGAACCAGCGGCGAAGATGGCGCGTACACCCTGGCGCTTGACGAAATATGCAGGCGGGCTTGCGAGGCAGAACGCGACGGAGCCACCGAAGTGCATATCGTCGGTGGCCTGCACCCTGATCTGGCCTTCGAATTCTACGAAGAAGCCCTGCGCGCCATCCGCAGCACCGCGCAGCGGCTCCATATCAAAGCCTTCACTGCGGTGGAGATCGAGTACTTTTCCCGTATCTCAGGCCTGACGGTCGAGAAGGTGTTTGAGCGTCTTATCAGCGCCGGTCTCGGCTCGATGCCGGGTGGCGGGGCCGAAATCCTGGTCGAAAATGTCCGACAGAAAATCTGCCCCGAGAAAATCTCAGGGTCACGCTGGCTCGAAATCATCCGTCTGGCACATCGGGCAGGGCTAAAGACCAATGCCACCATGCTTTACGGGCACGTCGAAAATTTTGCCGACCGGGTGGCTCATATGGAGATGCTGCGGACCCTGCAGGATGAAACCGGCGGTTTTCAAGCCTTTATCCCTCTGGCGTTCCAAGCTGAAAACTCTGATCTGAAACTGGACATTAAGGGGACCTCCGGCATCGATGACCTTAAGACCTTGGCAATCGCGCGGGTCTACCTCGATAATTTTGACCATATCAAAGCCTACTGGATCATGCTGGGTGAAAAGATTGCCCAGGTTTCACTGTCTTTTGGGGTCAACGATCTGGACGGTACCGTAGTAGAAGAAAAGATCGGCCATGATGCCGGAGCCAACAGTCCGCAATCACTGACAAAAGAAGGCATTATCCGCCTCATCAGAAAAGCCGGAAAGGTCCCCGTTGAACGCGATACGCTGTATCACCCAATTCGCAGTTATTGATGTACTCCCTGACGCCATCCCTGGATACCGGAGATGCACTCAGCACCCTTGACACACTGCTCGCTGCCGATATCGCCCCGGATCATTTCCATGGCGCCATCCAGCGCCTGCAGCGCCGTTTTGCCAGCTATGCCGACACGAACCCGGCGCCGTTCATCGCTCCAGGCTTGGTCATCACACCCGAGATCCGCCGGCAATCCGAGATGTACCTGCCGATTGCCGAGATTACCAAAATCTTTAACCGTCTTTATTGCGCCACGCTGGACTATCCCCCTATCTTATCCAGTTCCCCTTTTCATAATGCATTGAGCTGGGCGGACACTTTTGTCGGCTTGCCACCGCAGATGCAGTTCAGCATAAACCCTTCGACATTACTGGAACGCCTGCTCAACGATCGAAACCTGTTGACGGAGTTTTTGTTCGCTTCCTTCCTTCCGCACCGCTTCTATGGCGGTTTCAGGCGGTATATCGGGCAGGCAGTATGTATCCGGAAATGGCTTTTAGAACGGAAAAAAGCGGGAGTTCGCTGTCTGGATGCAGCCTGCGGTACCGGGGAAGACAGTTATGGCCTGGCCACGCTGCTGCTTGAACGCGGATTTGATCGGGAAGAGATGCAGATCGAAAGCTGGACGATAGATCCTTTGGAGGTCTGGGCTGGCGCTCATTGTAGCTTTCCTCACGACCGGCAGCGAGAAGCACGGTTCCGGGAAGAAACCGCTGCCCTCTTTGAGCGGGGGTACGAAGCGCGCATCTGCTTCCGTTGTGTCGATCTGACGAATCCGCCGGCAGCGGCACCATTCGACCTGATTCTGTGCAACGGCCTGCTGGGAGGCCCCCTCTTGCATGAAGCGCAGCTCGTAAAAAATATAGTATCCACTCTGGCCGGAATGCTTGCGCCCGGCGGGATCATTCTGGCAGCCGACAGCTTCCACGCCGGCTGGAAACGACGCTATCCGCAGCATCTGCTGCGGATAGCGTTTGAAGCGAACGGCCTGCGCACATTTTCAGCAGGCGAGGGGATCGGCGGGGTAAAGCCCGGCACGGTTTAGGCGGATAGGTGCGTTAACGAACTTAGTTTCTCAACAATTAACGAACATGCCGTCTATTTCTTGTGTGGTACACAGACCTGGTGGGCTGGAATCACCAACTTCCCACCATGGCTAGTCCTGCCGAGTTTCCAGAAGCAAGAGGGACAACGGATATCTTGTCTCTGCCGTTATGTACATGATTTGCAATGACGATCCGGCCGCAGAGTTCGCCGATTGCCGCGCTCAGCACCACGTCGCTGGCCCAGTGTTTGTCCTTGTACATACGCGAGAAGCCGACAAACGTGGCTGCGGAATAGTAGAACACTTTAGAGGCCATATTCTCCGAGGTGGCGGCCAGGATTGACGCCATGGCAAACGAGCTGGAGGTATGCATTGAAGGCATGGAATCATAGTTGGTTTTGAAACGCCCCGGCGTAAAGTTTCCCTTGCCGTCATTGGCGAATGGACGCGCCCTGCCGATGGCCTCTTTCAGCACAAGCGTGGTTGCATCAGCCAAGACAAGTGTCTCACCAAGCATCTCACCAGTCTCTTTCCAGCGGGGTGAATCAGCGAAGATACCGCCGCCATAAACGACCGCAGCGATCCCTATATGCAGATATGGGTCGCCGATCAGATTGCCGACATCCGTGGCCTTGTCCAGACTCTTGCTCTTGCTGCCTTGAAGCTTGGTACGGATATTGTCGTCAAAAACATAGGTGAGACCGACCGCACCGGCCACGGCCAGTGTACCGACAAACCCGTAACCATCCGTATCCACCGGCGTCTTGACAACTTCCAGCGCCTCATCACCAAGACGTGCGGTTTGTTCCTTGATGGCCGTCGTGCTGTTGAATATATTATCTTCCGCCGCCGCATTACGAGGCAATGCCATCACTGCAATAGTAAAACATACCAACCAGATACGCATTGCCACTCCTTTGGATTTACCCTGAACTACAAGAAAAACTCCTGTCCTCGATTACAAGAACAGGAGTCATAAAATTGCTGACAAGCGGGACAACGCACCTACTTGCCAGAGAGATCACTGTTTATCAGAAGCGGATCAACAATCCGCCCCACGTCAATCCGCCGCCAAATCCCATGGCCAGCACAAGGTGGCCCGGCTTGATCGTGCCATTACGCAGATTTTCATCCATCACCAGCGCCACCGAAGCTGCAGAGGTGTTGCCACACCGGTCAAGGTTGAGCAGGAAACGCTCTTTGGGAAAGCCACTTTTTTTGGATATAAAATCGATCATGCGCACATTGGCCTGATGAGGAATGATGTAATCCAGATCCGTAGCAGTTATGCCGGCTTTCGCGCAGAGAGTGTTGATAATGTCCGGAATGACATCTGTTGCAAATATGTAGACCTGCTTGCCGGCCATCTGGAAATAAATCTCCCGGGCCTCAATCGTTTCGGCCGTAACCGGTTTGCGCGAACCGGACGAAGGGATCTGAATCAGCGGCCACCCCTTGCCGTCGCTGCGCATATAGGTATGCTGAATCCCCTTTGTTGCATCACCACCACTGCTCAAAATGGCAGCACCGGCACCGTCGCCAAAGAGCGGACAGCTGGTTTTGTCATTGAAATCAAGAATTTTTGAGTAGGTATCGGCGCCAATTGCCATGACGGTCTTGTATTTTCCGCACTTGATAAAGTTGTCGGCAATTTCGAGCGCATAGACGAAGCTGGAGCAGACTGCGTTGACATCAAAGGCGAAAGCGTTTTTGGCGCCGATGTTCTCCTGGACGATGCAGGCAGTTGAAGGAAGGCTCATGTCAGGAGTCGAGGTTCCGACAATGATACAGTCGATATCAGAGGCGTCAATTCCGGCGGCTTCCAATGCTTTTTTAGCGGCACCGGTGGCCAGATCAGAGGTCGCCTGGTCGGCATGAGCAAAACGTCGCTCACGGATGCCGGTACGGCTGAAAATCCACTCGTCCGCATTTTCAACCAGATAATCAAAATGGCTGTTCGGTATTACCCGATCCGGAAGGCATGAACCGCTGCCGATAATTTTTGAAAAAATCATATTTTCTCCGCGTTCGCCTGTCACTGACGGGCAAATTTCATTTTAAATAGAATCTTTTTATTTATCTCACAAAATAACGCTGTTTGTCAAGGTCAGCACCACAGTGCGCTCTATTATTTTTTTCCGGATCTGAGTATATCTACGATTGAAAACGCCCACACCACAAAAAACGCGGCAAGAACAACTTTGCCAAAGCCGGCTTCTCCGTCAAGTGCCTTCATCACCTCAGATGGCGTTATGCTGATCGCACCGCCGGCAATCTGCGAGGCGATCACCGGAGAAAGCCCCCGCAGCAGAACAAACAGCGCCAATAATAACACGATGTTGACCAGTACGATAATGATGCCGCCTGCCATTTTACGGCCAAGGTACAGCTGCCCGAGTCCCGGCAACACAAAGGCGGAAAGCAGCAAAGCAGCCAGTTTTTTGTTCATATTTGATTTTCCTTGCTTCCATAGTGGGAGATGTACGCTGTCTCTTCTCATAATTGGTGTTACTCGGACAGAGTGTACGAGACGTTTCTGTTTTGACTTTGCCCAAGCATTAAGGCATAGTTACACCGATTTTACCCTGAACTCAGGAGCAAACCAATGGTTCTCGTCGCAAATATACTGCTGGCTCTGGCCAAGCTGGTTGAACTGGCCAGCGGACTTCTCACTATTTACAAATACATTCTGCTGGCCAGCGTCATTATCTCATGGGTAAACGCCGATCCCTACAACCCGCTTGTCAATTTTATCTTTCGCGTTACAGACCCGATTTTGCGCCGCATTCGACGCTACATGCCTGACACCGGCATGCTGGATATTTCACCACTGGTCGCCTTTGCCGCTATCTATGTCCTGCAGATTGTCGTTTTTGATACCGCCTACGAATACCTGATAAGCGCCAGCATGACACTAAAAATGAGAGGTTGACGCTCCGAATAGTACACTCTGTTCGTAGCGACGCTGTTTTTGCTGCACTATCTGATTTAACCAAAAAAAAGCCCCGGAGAGTATCCGGGGCTTTTTTTGTTTTGGTACAAAGCGGGCCTTAAATTCTTGTTACGTTCGCGGCCTGAAGCCCTTTCGGACCCTTTGTTACTTCAAAAGTTACTCTATCGCCTTCTGCAAGGGATTTGAAACCTTCGCCTGCGATTGCGGAGAAATGGCAAAATACATCCTCGCCACCTTCCTGCTCAAGAAATCCAAAACCCTTGCTGTCATTGAACCATTTTACTGTTCCGTTTACCATGTGCTTACTTCTCCTGATTCTTCTTAATGATTTTATCCGGAAATCATCCGAACTTTATGTAGCCTAACGTATTGCATAAACCAAGTCAAGCAAATTAAATCATGTTCTAACATTTTGTATATATTTTGCTATCCGATGGCGTGCTGAAAGCCGGAAGATCACCTCCCGCGTACGACGCTACTGTCGGCACAGATGATTTTCCGTGCCTGGAGCAGATGATCTCTGCTGCCGTCTATCCAGTTGATAACTATGCCATGTCGCTCCATGCGGCGAAACCAGTTTCCCTGTCGTTTTGCAAAGTTATGGATTGCACTGTTCAGCCGCTGAATCATATCGTTTTTATTCATGTCGCCCCGAAGATAAGCCCCCACGTACCGATACTCAAGCCCGTAATAATCGAGGCGTTCCCACGCGATGCCGTCGGCATGGAGACGTTCCACTTCTTCTATCATACCGTTATCGAGGCGCTCTCTCAGCCGCGCCGTTATGCGTCGGCGCAATGCTTCGCGCTCCCAGTGAATGCCGACAACAGTCGACTGCAGCCGGGGGAGCGGCTCGCAGGCTGAACAGTTTTCCGCCTCTCCCCGGGCAATTTCAATCGCCCTGACAGTACGCTCCCGGTCCGCCAGATCCGTACTGTTATGCTGATGTGGCTTGAGATGCCGCAATTCCCGGACCAGTTCGTCATCGGTTTTCAGCGCCAGTTCGGCCCGCAGAGCACTGTCAAACGGCACTTCTATCATGCGATAGCCACGCAGAGCCGCATCCAGATACATACCACTTCCGCCGCACAAGACAGGTACGGTGCCGCGGGAAGCAATCTCCGCAACGGTTTTCAGAAACCTGCGCTGGAAGTCGAACACGCTGAATTCTTCTCCGGCATTCAGGATATCGATCAGATGATATGGCACCCGGCCATATTCATGAAGATCTTTGCCGCTGCCAATATCCATCCCCCGGAAGACCTGACGCGAGTCGGCCGAGATAACCTCCCCGCCGTACTCCTCTGCAAGGGCAACGGCCAGACGCGTCTTGCCGGAAGCGGTCGGGCCAAGAATAACGAGCATATCAAGCGGCGCCCCCGACTTAATCACTATGCAACCCCTTGCGTACCGCTTCTGCTGTTGTCCGGTTCATCCCCGGGACAGCCAGAATTTCTTCCACCGTCGCCTCCTTCAGACTCCGGAGGCTGCCGAAATGCTTCAATAGGGCAGAGCGACGCTTGGGGCCAATGCCCGGAATCATTTCAACCCCCGAGACAAGCCCCTCTTTCCCGCGCAGCTTCCGGTGATACCCGATTGCAAAACGGTGCGCCTCATCCCGGATAGCGGTCAGCAGAAGCAGCGGTGCAGAGTTCTGGCGCAGTACGACCGGATTCTTCCTGCCGGGGATAAACACCCGTTCATCGCTTTTGAGGACTGCCGTCGCAGCAGCATCGTGCCGAACACGGCTCTTGGCCAGCGACACCACATCAAAACACCCTGTCAAACCCAGCTCGGCAATAACCTCCAATACCGCATTCAACTGTCCGATACCTCCATCAACAACGACCAGATCGGGGAGAGCACTCTTTTCTCTGGTATCGACACTAAATCGCCGGAGAAAAACTTCTCGCAGCATGGCAAAGTCGTCCTGACCGTCAACGGTTTTGATGCGATAATGGCGGTAGTTGCCCCGGTCAGCCGTGCCGGACGTGAATACAACACAGCTTCCCACCGAAAAGCGGCCCTGAATGGTGGAAATGTCATAACATTCCATTCGCTGTGGAATCCGGGCCAACTGCAACCGGTCAAAAAGAGCGGTCAGCACCGCTTCAGCCGAGGCTTTCTTCTCATCACGCTCACGGCAGGCAGACAGAGCATTTTTTCCGGCCAGATCAACCAATTCCCGCTTTGTGCCGCGCTGCGGAAGTATGATGGACACTTTACTCCCTTTCAGTTCGCCGAACAGTTCGGCCAACGCCGCCTTATCCTCTATATCGAGCGGAAGCAGAATTTCTTCCGGGATAAAAATCGAATCGGTATAGTACTGCTTCAGAAACGCCGAGATAGCTGTTGCATCGTCCAGCTCCCAGGAAACCGGGAACAGGCGGCTCCCGATAAGAACTCCCGCGCGGATAAACAGCAGGGCCAGTTCGATCCGCTTCCCGTCGCGGTAAAAGCCAACCACATCGCTGTCTCCACCGTGCAGCACAACCTTCTGTTTTTCGACCGTTGTCTCTATTGAGCGGAGCAGGTTTCGCCAGTGGGCCGCCTCTTCATAGAGCATCCGCTCCGAAGCATCAATCATGCGCCGTTTGAACTCGGCCATAAGCTGCCGCCCTTTTCCTTCGAGAAAAAGCATGGCCCCGTCCACCAGAACGGCGTACGATTCTCGCGTTATCAAGCCGTGGCAGGGCGCACTGCACTGTCCAATCTGGTGGTAGAGACAGGGACGCTTCCGGGACATGCAGGCGGCAAGCGGATAGTGCCGTAACGGGAATATGCGGATCATCTGCCGGAGAACCTCCCGCGCCGCCACCCCGGATGAATACGGACCAAAATAGCGCGCCCCGTCGCGAGGACGCTTGCGCACGACGGTAAAGCGCGCAAACTCTTCATGGGGATCAATCCGCAACGAAAAATACGTCTTATCATCTTTCAGGCTCATATTGTAACGAGGATGATGCTGCTTGATAAGCGTATTTTCGAGAAGGAGCGCCTCTTTCTCGGTATCGGTCAGCACGACATCTATATCGACAACTTTAGCCATCAGAAATTTAATGTGGTAGCGCGAATCGCCTGACGCATTGAAGTATGAGCGTACCCGCTGCCGTAAACTGCGCGCTTTACCGACATATATTATTTCTCCGCCGGCATCGCGCATCAGATAGACGCCCGGGGAAGTCGGAAACATCCGTATCTTTTCTTCAAGGTTCATGAGTGCAATCCTACACCGATTGCATTTGGAATGGGAAGTGTCTTTATTGAGCAAACAATTGCCTGTTTATGCGGCATATGCTGATTATTTGGGCAATGACCACCAACGAGTCATCATAAACATGTTCATAATATCAGCATATTACACCGGGCAGCCTGATTGGCCGTTTTTTTGCTTGCCGCCAGCACTCGCCCAAAGACGGGCAACAGACACCAACGGGGGTAATTCTGTATGGAAACCATGTCAACGATGACTGGTCTGACAAGTAGTGCGGACGTTCTTTTTCTCATGCTGGGCGCAGTAATGGTATTCGCAATGCACGCCGGTTTTGCTTTTCTGGAAGTCGGCTCGGTGCGAAAGAAAAACCAGGTAAATGCACTCGTAAAAATACTCACCGATTGGTCGATTTCTACGATTGTGTATTTTTTAATCGGCTTTCCGATCGCCTATGGGATCTCTTTTTTAAAGCCTGCAGGAGAACTGCTCGGCACAACCCACGGCTACGATCTGGTTCACTTCTTCTTCCTGCTCTGTTTTGCCGCATGTATCCCCGCCATAATTTCCGGCGGCGTCGCAGAACGGGCAAAGTTCTGGCCGCAGGTTACCGCCGGTGCCATCTTCGCCGGAATTTCCTATCCGATCTTTGAATCGTTGATATGGGGGCAGAACTCCGGCTATCTGCAATCGCTCTTCAAGTCAATCGGTGGCGCTGAATTTCACGACTATGCCGGTTCGGTGGTCGTCCATTCCATCGGCGGCTGGATCGCACTGCCGGCAATCATCATCCTCGGTCCGCGCATAGGACGCTATGTTCGCGGCAAGTCCCACCCTATTATGGTCAGCAACATCCCGTTTCTGGCACTCGGGTCATGGGTCCTGGCAATTGGCTGGTTCGGCTTTAATGTCATGAGCGCCGGCAACCTGGAAAAAATATCCGGGCTGGTGGCGGTCAACTCACTGATGGCAATGGTTGGAGGAGTCCTTGCTGCCCTGGTAGCCGGCAAAAACGACCCCGGTTTTATCCACAATGGCGCCCTGGCCGGCCTGATTGCCGTCTGTGCCGGCAGCGACATCATGCACCCGTTGGGAGCCTTTCTGGTTGGATGTATCGCCTCAATCATATTTGTGTACGGCTTCCACTATGAACAGGAAAAGCTAAAAATCGACGACGTTCTCGGAGTATGGCCTCTACACGGCATAATCGGCACCTGGGGAGGGATTGCCGCCGGCATTTTCGGGCAGAAGTTTTTGGGAGGAATCGGCGGGGTCAGCTTTGTTTCCCAGCTGAGCGGGAGCCTTCTCGCGGTTCTCTTTGCCATGACCAGCAGTTTTGCGGTGTACGGCGTACTCCACAAAACCGTCGGAATCCGCCTGAGCCAGGAGGATGAATTTGCCGGCGCCGACCTCTCCATCCACAACATAGAGGCCTACCCGGAAGACAGCATTCGATAGAATCGCGGATAATCGTTTCGGATATACAAAGAAGCGGCTTACCCTGAATTTCGGGTGCAGAGAATCACTTCGTGCGTTCTTTTTCAGGGCGATATGTGTAACCGTACGCGGCCCATTTACTCCTGCTGAATCCGCACGCCGTAACGATTGCTAACGTACTGACATTCCGTTTCTTTCGTTGACAACGGCGCGGAGAGGTGCTACTTAGGAGGCATTTTACCTGCAGACTCTATCTGCTCTCCGTGCGCCGTCAGCAGGGCCGCCGGCCAAATGAGGTCCATTAACGTGATATTATTGAGATTATGTCGCTACACCCTACTCCAGCTTCTGGTCATCCTCGTCATAATTTCATCTCTGCTTGCGCCTCCCGCCTATTGTCAGGAAACAGAGGATTCTCAGGTTTTTATTGCCGGATTTAATGCCTACCAGCAGAAGGATTACGCAACCTCAATCGAAAAGCTGAACGAAGTATTGAAAAAATACCCGGACACCCCGCTCAAGGATATGACGCTCTTCTGGCTTTCCCGCTCCTACTATAAAGTTGGCAACCAGCAGGAGGCGGCCCGCTATCTTTCCCAGCTTTCCAAAGAATACCCGGACAGTCCGCTCAAAAATACCGTGGAGGATGAACTTCTCTCACTGATGGCACGCTACGATAAAGGCGAAAAACTGCCGACCGGACCGCTTGCAGCTAAACAGGCTGACCTCCTGGCTACCCGGAATGAAAATGCCGAAAAAATGCGGGTGGCAGCGGCACAAGCCGAAGCAGCGAAACAGGCTGCGGCAGCCGCCGAATCAGCACGCACTGCGGCACTCAAAAAGGCTGATGAAATAGCCGTTGCACAACGGAAAGAAACGGCTCGCGCTGCAGCAGCACACGCAGAACAAGAGAAGATTGCGGCCGCTAAAAACGAAGAAGCGCTGCGACGTTCCGCTAAAGCAAAAGAAACACTGCAATCCGAAGCGGCAGCCGAAACGGCCCGCATCACCGCACAAAAAGCCGAAGTACTGCGCCTTGCCCGGATACAGGCTGAAAAAAAACGTGCCGAACAGGCTGAGGCCGAATTGGCGCACATGAATGCGCAGAAGGCGGAAAACGAGCGCAAAGCGGCGGCAGAAAAAGCCGAACAAAAACGGCTTGCCATTGCCAAGACAGAAGAAACCACGCGCGCAGCCGCTGCTGCCGAATCAGCACGCACTGCGGCACTCAAGGCCGAAAAAGCCCGCCTGGCAGAACAGAAGCTCACTGAAGAAAAGGCCAAAGCTGAACAATCGGCATATCGCGAGAAGGCGATTGCCCAGTATAAGACCATCATTGATAAATTCCCTACGTCCGCTGCCGCAGTCACTGCTGCGGCAAAGCTCCGTGAACTGGGCATTGCCGTCGTATTACCTCCTCAGGCAGCCGCAGCGCCCATGCAGGAGAATTCCCAGATATTGCATCTTGAAGTTGCGCAGTTTGCCGGCTTCGAATTCACTATTCCCTCTCACCCGGATGCCTTTACCGTTGGTCGGCCGGCTTCCGTTCCGTTTGAAGTCATTAACCGTGGCAACGGTACCGACTCGTTCTACCTGGAATCGGCTTTCCCTGCTGACTTCAAAACCCGTTTTGCCGCTGCCTCTGCTCCTAGAGCTGCAATCAGTCACACACCTCCCCTTGCACCGGGCGAAACGTTCAAAGGTATCATCGACCTTGTCATCCCACCTGCCAGCATTGATGGCCTCCGCATTTCGTACCCGGTCAAAGCCGCTTCGCGCCTGATGCCTGAAGCCAGCCAATCGAGGGAAGTCCGGCTGATTGCCTCTGCGCCGCTCCTTCGTGCCGTCATGCGCACGGATAGAACCAGGCCTCTCCCGGGTGACAAGCTCGTGTATCACATAGCAATTCTCAACGTCGGTTCAACCGTCGCCGAGGATGTGAACTTCCGCCTCAGTTTCCCGCCCCAATTAGACCCGGTTGACTACGCCGCGTCCGGATTCAAGCAGGAGATGAAATCTGCCCTGGCACTCGACGGTTTGCGGATTAAATCCGGAGAGAGCCGTGAGTTTACGGTAACCTTTCAGCTGAAGGACGACTCCTTGGCCGGGCAGGAACTGGCCATCCGTGCCGAGTTGAGTGACACGGCACTTAAAACCACGGCGGCCTTTGTTTCAAACATGGCCACTGTTGAGACGCAGCGCGGCATTTCCGTTCGCGCCGGCTATAACAATCTGATAGCGATTCCCGGTCAGGCAATCACCCTCCCCTTTGTTGTCACCAACACCGGCAATATCAGGGAAAAGCTCAAGATACATTCGGTCATTACCGCTGCTCAGAGTGTCGTTATTTTTAATGATTTAAATCGTGACGGCATCCGCGAAGCCGGTGAACCTGCCATCGACGAGATTGGTCCACTGGCCCCTCGTGAAGAAGCCACTATCGCCGTGGAGATCAAAGCGCCACTCACTGCAGCAGACGGCAGCCGTGGGACTGTTACGGTTTCCTTTGTTTCAGAAGGGGATGCGACGCGTTCAGCATCAGGGTCAACACAACTGACCTATTCGAGACCGGTTCTCAAAATGGTCATGTCAGGTCATGACGGCCGCCTCAAACCGGGTGACGTCGCTTCATTTGACCTGGCAATTACCAATAACGGCTCCAACATTGCGCGGCTGGTAGAGTTGCAGAGTCTCTGGCCGGAGCAACTTGATCTGGTGGCCGCCGACCCTGCCACAACGGCAGTCAGCAACGGCACGGTTATCTGGCGCTTCAAGGAACTTGGTTCCGGCGAAAAACGGAACATCACGGTTTCATTCAGGGTCAAGCCGGGCACCGGCGTTGGAACAGCTCTCCAGGTCAAAAACATGCTGACCTACGAAGACCAACTGGGGAACAGGTACTGATATGAGAACACGCGCCCGTTATACAACCGTCATCGCCATCATACTCTGTGCGGCACTGCCGGCCTGGGGCCAACAGTACCTTCTGTACGTACCGCAACACGTGGATTCCAGCCAGAAGAAAGCGCCCTCTCATGATGGCATACTTGTCCGGGAGATCGAAATAAAGAAGGGCGACACACTTTACGATATTTCCCGCACATCCAGCGGCCACGGGATGTACTATCCCCAGATTCTGTTATTCAATTCCATAAAAAATCCGAACCTGATTTATAGCGGAGCGATTCTCAAGGTCCCGGTAACTCAAAAAAATGAAGGTCAAACTTCTGAACGTATCACTACTCCGGCGACTGCTCTTTCCCACAAGCCGGTGGCCACCGAGACAAAAAAGGCACCACTCAAAACTGAAGAACAGCCGTACGTCCGGAAATCAGCCGGGGCTTCACCGGTTTCACATCCGGATGCCGAACTTTCTTTGAAAGATTTGAAAAGGTCCGAAGCGAAAAAAACCCGGACACACCATGTCGGCAAAAAAAAGACTGGCCATCCAAAACGAAGCGCATCGCATGAGGCCCCACACGTAAAAGCTCCGGCAGCTGCACAAGCTGCTGTTCACACAAAAACAGTTGCTGCCGCTCCTGCAACCTCCAGCCACGTTGCCGGACAAAAGCTTTTTGAGTCAGCAGTAAAAGCATATCGTCAGGATGATTGCCGTACGGCACTTGAGCTGCTCGATCGCTATCTGGCAGAGTATTCCGGTTCGCCTCTCGCTGCCGATGCGAATCTGTACAAAGCGGATTGTTATCTCAAGCTGTCCACGCAATAAGCAACCGGTCATCTTCCGGTACGAGGTATGTTGAAACGGCCGCGTGCCACTACTCGCTTATATGTTATTTATCCTCACCCACGAACGATATGCATCTATACGAGGTTGATACATAATGAAGATCTCTCCACTCGATATTCAGCAACAACAATTCAAGGTAAAGACTTTTCGTGGGCTCGATCCGGACGACGTCGATGCTTTTCTGCAGTCCGTCGCCGGCGAAATGGAGAACCTGATTCGCGAAAACACCCAGTTGAAGGAAGAGAACTCCCTCCGAAACCGCGAGATGCTCGATATAGCGGAAAAGGAGCGGGAGTTGCGCGAAACACTGCTTTCTGCCCAGCGCGTCATTGAAGAGATGAAGTCCAATGCCCGTAAAGAAGCCGAACTGATCGTGTCGGAAGCCGAGATAAAGGGTGAGCGTATTATTGTTGATGCTGAACGGCAACTTGGGGAGTTGAAGAGCCGGTTTGAAGAGATCCGCCGGCAGAAGATCCAGTTTGAGATGAGCTTCAAAGGATTACTTGAAAGCTTCAGCCAACAACTGTCCAGCGATGAACGCCCCTGAGCCGGTTTTTATCACCCATCTTGCGAACAGTCTGATTTTGACTGTTTATATTCAGCCACGAGCATCAAAGAACGAGATCTGCGGCATTCAGGGAACGGAACTCAAAATAAGACTCACTTCTCCGCCGGTTGACGGAGCAGCCAACAAACTTTGTCGGGAGTTCGTTGCAGATTTTTTTGAGGTGCCGAAGTCTGCTGTGGAAATTATTTCGGGCGAAACGTCACGGCATAAACGTCTCCGGATTACCGGCACTTATCCCGGGCAGTTCAGCACACACATTTCCGCACTGGCAAAAGCCCTCACCTGATACACAGGGCGCGCATACAAGGCGTTTTTCCGTAAAGCAGCATCTATCTTACTAATTATCGGGCATACCGACTGAAAGGATGAACCATGGCACAGGCTAAAACAGGCGACAAAGTAACCGTTCACTACACCGGGACACTTGAAGATGGATCCGTATTTGACACATCGGAACGTCCGGTTGCTCAACCGGATGACCATTCATGTTGTTGCAGTGGCGACAAGGATGTTGTTAATGACGGGTGTGGATGCGACAGCACCGCCACCGGTCCGATGGAGTTTGTCATTGGCTCCGGGCAATTGATTCCGAAGTTCGAAGCAGCCGTGATCGGGCTAGAACCGGGCCAAAGCGTCACCGTCTCTATTCCTGCTGATGATGCGTATGGACAGCGGGCTGAAGAAATGGTTGCCGTTATCGAACGGAGTGAAATTCCGGCAGACATCAATCCAGCGCCGGGCGATCAGATGGAAGTAATTCTTGAAAACGGCTCCCCTTTTCCGGTTCTGGTTACGGAAGTTACCGATACGACCATCACGCTTGACGGCAATCATCCCTTGGCTGGTCGCGACCTGACCTTCTCTATCAGACTGGTTGAGATCCTGTAGCAGCGCTGACGTCCTCTAGCGTAAAAAGGCCGTTGACAGTGATGTCAACGGCCTTTTTGTTACAGGTTTCTCTCTGCCCGGATGTCACATGCGTGTTATTGCTGCCTTCCGGTTGCAACCGTAGATCCGGCAGACTGCACCGCGAAATCACTGGCTCCCGCAGGAAGATTGGCGATTACCACAACAAAAGGGATCGACTTGCCGGGAGCAACTTCCATGTTAGTCAGAGAATCGCCAAACTGATTGGCCATCACCGCCTCGATCTTGTCAAACGCCAGGCTCTTTAATTGTTCTTCTGTCAGCGGGTTCCCGCCATAGGCACTCTTTGTAGCGATACTTTTCCCCGAGGCGTCAAAGACTGTTACCTTGACTTGCAGTGCCGCCCGCGGCTGTGAATACTCATTCAGTGCTTCTCCTGAAATCACCAGCAGTTCGCCTGCTTT
Source organism: Pseudomonadota bacterium (assembly GCA_019352135.1). Taxonomy (GTDB): domain Bacteria; phylum Desulfobacterota; class Desulfuromonadia; order Geobacterales; family Pseudopelobacteraceae; genus JACRCG01. The sequence continues at coordinate 28,227 of JABBNX010000006.1, read as the reverse complement.
ACTGTTATGAATGAAAGTGGCTTTTACCGCCTGGATACCGATCATGCCATTCTCCGTAGCAGCCATATCCTTGGGGGCGGAAAACGAAGTGATGCCAAAATACACAAGAGCGGTAATTACCACGAGGGCAATACCCCCGATCAATGCACCAAAAAGCGGATTCTGCTTGCGCCGCGACGTTATCGACAGGGGTGGAAGCTCATGCTGTGTATCGGCGAAATCTGACCCGGGGAAAGAGTGCGGGACATCCTCCGGTACCGGTTTACCCTGTGCTTCGGCCAGGGGAGCAAACAGAATTTCCTGGGACGGTTGTAGATCCTCCGGATTTACCTGCCGGACAGCGACCGACGTCAGTTCGTCGCCAAAGTCAATCTCATCCAGATTAAATGGCGCATCAGCGTGCGTGTCGAGGGAAAATAACGTGCCGCTTTTAGCACTTGAATCATGGGAGCTCATGTCCATGGATTCAGCAAAGCTGTCTTCTTCAAAATCAAAGGAGATGGCGTCATCTGCAGTTTCAGGAGTGGATGGTACCACCGCACCGAACAAATCATCATCAGAGAAATCCAGCCCCTGAGGAGACTCTTTTCGTGGCGCATCGGACGCGGGTTCGAAGTCTCCATTGCCGAAATTATCTAGTGAAAGAGGAGGCAGTGGGGTCACTTCTGGTTCTGAGCCGCTTTCGCCAAAATCAAAGCTCGAAAAATCAACCTCTCCCATCAAAGCAGCAGGTTCTGCAGGTGCTGGTGATACCGTCTCAGTGGCTGCGCCATGGAATTCATCGGCGTCAAACAACGCGGTCGACTCTTCAAACGATGGTATTTCAAACGAGTTGATCTCAGGCACACTATCAGCAGGAGCAGTTTCAAAAGATCCGAAATCAAAAGGGGTCTCCTGGACAAGATTTTCTGTAACAGGCTGAGATTCCGGAGTTGTCATCGGGGTTTCATTCTGTTCGGCGGATGAAGAAAAATCAGCCGTTGCAGCTTCAGTTGCGACAGACTCCACTTCCGTTTTTTCCTTCTGCACCCTGAATACATGTTTACACTTGGTGCAGCGGACTTTTACGCCTTTATCCGTGACCCTGGAATCGTCAAGTCGAAATCTGGTTTGACATTTTTCGCATTGGATTATCATCTGCGACTCCTCGACCATGATAGCGTATAGCAGTAATTCACGGAAGTATCTGAAACAACGTTAGTCCTATATCAGAAAGGGTAGAGGGTGTCAAATCATTACTCTGATACATTCCGACTATTTAGTCAGATTCTGTGCACAAATTGTGACAATCGGGCAGGCTCGGCAGCGACTCGGGTCCTTGCCGTCACAACCGTCACTGATACCGAGATGCGCAAGAGAAAAATCATATTTAACCGGGTCATCCGGATCAAACCGTCTCAAGGCGGCCGTAATTTCCTGTGCCATGCGCCAGTCGGCAGCCTTTCTTCGGGTCAAGCCAAGATAGCGGCTGATACGGCTGATGTGCGTATCAACCGGGATAATCAGCTGGGCCGGTGATATGCCGGTCCACAAACCAAGATCGATGCCGTCTGCGGGACGGACCATCCAGCGCAACAACATGCAGAGCCGCTTGCAGGCACTGCCGGAGGCAGGGGAGGGAAACAGGAACGGGAAGGAGGAATCGGCCGGAATCTCACGGGTTCCGAATACGCCGGTATAATCCAGAGCGAGAACGGCAGCGGAATAGTGACTTAAAGAACTGCTCACGTCAGCAGCGGCAGCGGTGTGTCCCCGCAGAAAAAACGCGTGGATGCTCCCCTCTTGCTCTATCATCTGCCGCATTCCCCACAGGAGCGCGCACACATCGCGGCCATCATTAAACCGGTGCTTGAAGTCGGAAAATGTGTGCAGACCGGCTTCGGGGTCGAATGTTTCTACATACTTCCGCGGCGACCGGCCGAGCGCGGCAAAGATCTTTTCCAGTGTCCGGAGGATGATGACGATTGAGCCGTAGGCAAATGAAGATGCGACCACTGCAGCGATCTCTTGATCGGCAGGATCCGAGAAGCGATGGCAGAATGAAAGCGGATCATTGCCGAGATGCTGCGCGGATCTGGAAGCGGAGAGTGCATCAAGTATACCCTGTATGTCAGACATCCGCCTCTCGCAGAAACTGGGCAGCATCCTCGGGTGACGTCGGGTTGATGTAAAAACCGGTACCCCACTCAAAGCCGGCTACCTGCGTCAGACGCGGCACCAGCTCAATGTGCCAGTGGTAGTCATACTCCAGCGAATTCCAATGATCTGGTTTGCCGGGGCGGCTATGCATGGGTGGGGCGGTGTGCAAAATAAAATTATAGGGTGCATCGCGCAGTACCGTCTTGACACGCAGCAACATATCCTTCATCGCCACCGCAAGTTCCGCCAGCTGGGCATCGTTCATCAGGGCAAAGTCATGGCTGTGCCGTTTGGGAAAGAGCCGCAGCTCGAATGGTGAACTGGAGGCATAGGGCGCCATCGTCACGAAGTTGGAAAACTCCTTTACCACGCGCACCCCTTCACTCAACTCGAACGCGATCAGATCGCAAAAAATGCAGCGTTCCTTGTCGTTGAAGTAATTGCGTGACACTTTCAGTTGGGTACTTGCCACCGGGGGCATCAGCGGCACGGCAATAAGCTGGCTGTGGGAATGTGCAAGTGACGCGCCGGCACGGGCGCCGTGGTTTTTGAACAGCACCATATAGCGAAAACGGATATCCTTGCGCAGATCAAGATAGCGATGACGGTACGCAGTCAGGACGTCGGTTACCTCGTTCACCGTCAGGTCAGCAAGCGTCCGGTTATGATCAGGAGTTTCAATGATCACCTCGTGCGCGCCGATACCGTTCATGACATCGTACATACCATAGCCGCGGTTGTTAAGATCACCTTCCACCCGGAGTGCGGGGTATTTGTTGGGAATCACCCGGACCCGCCAGTTAGCGGCGTTCGGCGTTCCGCCCGGACGAATGGCGAAAATTTCCGGCGGTGTTTTATCCTCGTTGCCATAGCAGAACGGGCAGGAGGTCATGCCGTTCGACTCCGGCTCCACCTGAAAATCGCGCGGACGGCGGCCACGCTCGGTGGCAATAATTACCCAATGCAGCTTTATCGGATCCCAGCGCAGTTCTGACATGGTACTTCTCCTTATAATTCAACCCCCCTCAATCCCCCCTTATCAGGGGGGAAGAAAAGCTCCTCCCCTGATAAGGGGAGGCGGGGGAGGGGTTATATCAGCCAGTTATCCAGTTCGATATCCGCTCCCGCATAATACAGCATCAGCGGCGCATCGCTTGGCCAGCGTCCGGCCTCCTCGTTATCACGCACGAGCGCCACTGAAACGAACAGCTTGCTTCCCGCAGCCAGCTTGATACCGCTCAGTGGAATACTGATTTCACACGTTTTGGCTATTTTCCAATGACAGTAACTATTGGTAGGAGTCCAGACGCCGTTTTCCTTGACCAGCAGCAGACCTTCAACATTCTTCATCTGTAGCGGCAGCCGATATTCACGGTCACAGATCAGGTGCAGATAGAGGACATCGTCCTCATGCAGCAGCTGGGAGAGCTCCAGAACGCCATCGATCCTGATAAAAAAGGATTTCCTGTTGTAGCCATAATAGAGACTCTGCAGCATCCGGTCGGACGAGTGCATCGCAGAACCCTGGCGGGTCAGGTCATACAGCCCGGCAGCCAGCCATTCAAAGTAATCGCTGATCCTGCCGTTGATCTCGGGATCGATAAATGCGGCCGGTTCCCGGATCAATCCGGCCGGGTTCTTTTTCTTGATCGGCTCCAGCAGCTGGCGGGGAGCATCCTGCCCCAAAAGCCGGTAGATATTCATCAAGTGCCGGCGGAAAAGTCGGTCGAAATGGTCGCTGTGCGGTGAAAAATGGTCATCCCCGTACCACCAGAACCAGTCACTCCCTTCAGCGGCATACAGGGAACGGCAGATCCTCTCGGCCGTACTATCCACGGAAGGCTCACCGCTTTCCAGGGCGGCGGCGACGAGCTGATTGCCGGAGACGGCAGCTTCACGGGCCTGTGCAATGAGGTCCCACGCCATATTTTCTTCAGGGTGTCCGATCCAGATCCCGTAGTTGCCGTTGATCCACGATCCGGGAAAAATCGTCTGCAGGCGGCCGTCAAAGCCGGCTTTTTCCACTACCTTGCTGCAGGTCGTCAGATGGAGCGCCGCTGACCCGGCTATTCCCCGGTACATCCCCTGGAGGAAATCATAGGCGTTAGCGGGATAATACTCCCAGGCATTCTCCCCGTCCAGAATGATCGGGACGACACGGCCGTCTCCTCCCAGCCGGGACTTGATGGCGCCCAGACGCCCGCAGAGATCGGCCACGGCACGCCCCGCCTCCCACTGCGAGTAGGTAAAACCGATCAGGTCGGAGAGCTGGTGATCGCGAAAGAATATGCCGATTTCTCCCTGGCTGCTGCTGTAGCGCCAGGGTCGATACAGCCGTTCCTTGCCGGCGCCGAGCCCGCCATCGAGGCTTTTTTCCAGGATTTCCTCATCGGTGGCAATCCAGCTGATGCCGCTTTCGGTAATGAGCGCCAGCGTTTCATTACTGACAGAGCCCTCCGAAGGCCACATGCCGGTCGGGGTGAAACCGAATATTTCCTGAAAATAGCTGATCCCGCGGCGGATCTGGGCGCGGGCATCCTCGGGATGACGAAAAGCGGCGGTCGGCAGCAGTGTCCGCGGCATGGCGGTCTGGGCAGCGCGGATATCGCACAACAGCGGCAGTATCGGATGAAAGTACGGTGACACCGACAGCTCAATCCGCCCTTCCTCATGAAGGCGCCGATAGAGCGGAATTATCGCCTGTAATACTTCCCGCTGGGTGGCAAAAAGCAGATCCTTGTCGGCTGCGGTAAAGTTTTCTCCCTTTGCAATCAGATCGGCAAAAACCGGATAGCGGCGGCGCGCCGCCTCACCGGTCCAGGCGAGGAAAAACCAGACCTGCAGATCCAGCAGATCCTGGTCACTGAAATGCCTGATCCGCTCGCGGGCACTCCCTTCCTTCCCTTCGCCGGCCATATAGAGCAGCTCCAGGTAACGCCGGGAAGGCTCGATCATATGTTGACGGTTGGCCGAGAAAAAGTTTTCCAGCAGGAAAATCCTGTCATCCTGGCTCAATCCGGACGGATCGGCTTTTCCCCTGACGAGAAACGGATCATCAGCCGTGCCGGAGGCGTACTCCAGCAGTTGTTCTATCAGCGACGGCACCAGGTTGAAGACCGCCGTGGCGCCGGGCGTATCTTCGACAATAGCCGGCATGTCAAAGTAGTCCTTGATGCCGTGCAGATAGGTCCACGGAAGGGCGTATTCATTTTTTTGCGGGTCTTTGTAGTATGGCTGGTGCATGTGCCATACTATCACCACGTCAAGGGGCTTCGGCATACACGGTTACACCATCTCCTTCTTCCACGCGACAACCTTCTTCTCGTACTCGCCGAGCAGCCTCTGTGCCGACTTCTGATCGTTGCCCTCGGCCACGATATGGGTCAGGGGCCGATACTGGTCCGGCAGGACCAGCACCCACTCCGCGCCGAAATGCACCTTGATGCCGTCGATGAATGTCGCCTCCTTTTCCAGACTGTCCTCGCTCATCTTGCGCATGATGCCCCCCTTCATCTCCCAGGGACAGGGGATGCTGCTTTGAAGATAGGCGCTGCGGGGGATATCCAGGAGTGCCTGTGACAGCGGCATTCCGCTGGCAGCACTCAGTTCCATCAGCTTCGCTATGGCAAACATGCCGTCAAAAGCCGCCTGAAAACGGGGGAAAGCAAAGCGGCCGTCCGTAGTGCCGGTCAGGACAATTTCCGAAGATGAGGCGACCTCCTGCATGGCGCGGTCCGAACTCTTGGTACGAACCACCTGGCACCCCTTCTGCCCCGCCATCTGCTCAATGGTGGAGGGAGCCTGCACCGGTACGGCAATCGCACCCTTCTGCCTGGCTTTCATCAGCAACGCCACGGTCAGTGAGAGCAGCTCGGTGCCGGTGCAGACCCGGCCGGTCTCATCAACCATAGCGACCCCCTCTGCGGAAGGATCAAGCCAGAATCCGGCCTGCGCCCCGAGCGACGAGACAATTGCCGAAAGCTGGGCCAAGGCCTGCTCTTTTTCCTTAATCTGAATCCCGCGCCCTTCGTCCACATAGGCATTGAGAGCAACCACCGAAAAACCGAGAATATTCAGCAGTTGCGGCAATATCTGGCTGGAAGGGGAAAAATTGAAGTCCACAACCACCGTTAAAGCCGCTTTTTTGAGCAGGTCACGATCAAGCGCCCGCAAAAACCCTTCACGATAAAAATCGCCGACATTGTTAATATCGGTGATGACCCCCGGCTCGGTATGGTGGGCGCGCCGGAAATTTTCCTTGAAGAATATGCGTTCCGCATTCTTCCCCATGTTGCTGGAAAAATCGAGGCCGTCACCATCAAGAAAAACGATCTCCAGTGAAGCGGGGTCGTCCTGTGCCTGGCGGAAATGTACTCCCCCCACCTCGCCAAAGGTCTTCAATTTGTAGCGAACAAGCGGCAGTGATGTCATCTTCATGTCGCGCACATTGACGCCGGCCGAGAGCAGTCCCCCGACAAAACAGCGCTTGAGCATGCGGGAGGAAGGATTGGAATCACGGCCGGCCAGCACAAAGCTTCCCTTGGGAAGCGAGGTGCCATACGCGCACCCCAGCTTGGCACAAAATTCCGGCGTAAGCTCCACATTGGAGAGCCCCTTGATTATTGCCCCCTCAAAAAGCGCTTTTTTCCATTTTTCCCCCCAGATCATATTGGAGGTAACCGTTGACCCGGCCTCAATCGTCTTCTTGGGCCAGATTTTGACATCTGCCTTGATGAGCGCATCATCGCCAACCGATGTCTCGTCGGCAACAATGACCCCCTCCTCAAGAGTGACGCCCTGGCCGATACGCACATTGGAGCAGACCACGCTGTCGGTAATCTTTGCCCCTTTCTTGACATAGGAATTGTCCCAGATAATGCAGCGGTTAAGCCTGACCCCGGATTCAACCGTGCAGTTGCGGCCGATTACCGAATCCTTGATACGCACATCGCCCAAAATCTGGCTGTTGTCGCCGATAACGACCGTACCTTCGAGCCCGGATGCGTGTTCCAGCCTGACATCGGCGCCGATGCGCAGGTCTTTGCCGACAAAATCCTGTTTCGGCTCGTCGATCTTCAGGTTTACCTTTCCCTTGAAAATATCGTGGTACGCTTCGCGATAGGAATCGGTGTTGCCGATGTCACGCCAGTACCCCTTGGCGGTCACCCCGAAGAGCGCCTCCTTCTTTTTCAGCATCAGCGGGAACAGATCCTGTGAAAAATCGAAATTTTCCCCATCGGGAATAAATTTCAATACCTCCGGTTCCAGCACATAAATGCCCGTATTGATAGTGTCGGAAATAACCTCGCCCCACCCCGGCTTTTCCAGGAACTGGGTAATGCGCTTTTCCTTGTCGGTGATCACGACCCCAAACTGGAGCGGATCCTTGACCGATGTGAGGGTTATTGTCGCCTTGGCTTTATGGTCGGCATGAAAATCAATGATTTTCTTGAGATTGAAATCGGTCAGGAGATCGCCGCTGATCACCAGAAAGCGCTCGTCAAGAAACTTCTCGGCAGCCTTGACCGCCCCTGCCGTCCCCATATCGGAGATCGGCGTGACATAGGTTATCTTGACGCCGAAATCGGAACCGTCCCGGAAGAAATTTTTGATATAGAACGGCTGATGATACAGCAGCATGACGAGTTCGGTGATATCGTGTTTTTTGAGCAGCTCCACGATATGAAGCATGATCGGTCGATTGAAGAGCGGAATCATCGGCTTGGGCATGCTGCCGGTAAGTGGCTGGATCCGGGTGCCGAAGCCGCCCGCCATAATAACTGCTTTCATGTGAACACTCCTTGTTGATGGAATCAAATAGCATGCCCCCTACATCAAAAGGGGGTGAAATTACAGTTTCGTTTTCTCTTTCTGCATCTTTTTGGCCAGCAGCCGGGCAATTTCCTGTTTCAACTCGGTCAGGTCACCCGACTTGACCACATAGCCATCTGCCAGCCATGCCGAAAAATCATCCTTGTAACAGGAGAACGCCGAGCAGAGAATCACCGGCATGTCGTGGCGCTCCTTGACCAGCTTCTGCAACAGGTCAATGCCGCTTTCGTTTTTCAACTTGATGTCAAGCACCGCCAGGTCAAACGCGCCTTTCTGCAGCTTTTCCGTTGCCTCGGCACTGCTGGCCGCCGTCACCACCTCGTACCCTTCATCCTTCAACTCTTCGGCATACAATAGCCGGATGTTGGCTTCATCGTCCACTACCAATAATCTGCTCATGAGTGCTCCTCCTTGCGGGTGGGAAGTGTAATGGTATACCGGATTCCATCGTGCGCGTCCGCCTGCGCGACAAACAGAACCCCCTGTTTTTCAAGCATGGTCTTGCACAGTGCCAGCCCCAGCCCAGCGCCCAGGTCACGGGTTTCCGAAAACGGCACCAGCAGGTGGTCAAGTTCGGCCTGCGAAATATCCCGGCTGTGGTCTTCAACCATAAGGATGACGCCATCGGCACCATTCTCGGAGTGGATCACAATCGACCGGTCAGCGCCGATACCGGCGATATCATTTTGCAGCACGGTCCGGAGGCAGTAGGACAACTGTTTGAAATCGATATACACCGGTGACAGGTTATGGCCCGGCAAATACGTTGTGGCATAGCCAAGTGACGTCAAATTATCGGCGGTGTCTCGCAGCACGGTCTCAACGAGCTGGTTCACATCCCAGAAATCCCGGGTCGGGTACAACGAATCGGAATAATTGAGAATTTCATCCAGAACCCCTTCCAGTTGACGGGTTTCGGCGACAATAGATTCGATAAAGGTGCGCTTGGGGTCGGATGCGGGGCTGTTTTTGAGCATGGAGCGGGCAAAACCACCGATAATCATCAGCGGATTCCGCACCGAATGGGCGATGCTGGAGGTTATCCGCCCGACCAGAGCCATGTTCTCCATTCTGACGATCAGCTCCTGCTGTTCTTTCAGTTTTTTTCCGGCTTCGGTAACACGGTTGAGTTCAATCTGCAGTTTGTCGTACAGCGAGGCGCGTTCAATCGCAAACGCCACCGGAAAACCGAATGTTTCCAGCGAATGCATATCTTCTTCAGTGATGGTGCGATGCGTAATGAAGTTATCGGCGATAATCATGCCGACGCGACGGTTGCGTGATATCAGCGGCATCAGCAAAAAGGTATCAACCCCCAGCAGGCGTGCCAGTTCCGGAGGAACGTCCGGATGCTGAAAAGCCCCCTCTACCATGATCGGGCGCTTTCCATCCAGTGCTTTGATGAGAATATGCTCTTTGTTGGAGAGAGGAACGGTCAGCTGCTCGAGAAGGTCGTGGAATTTGGCGCGTTCGGAGGAAAGTTTGTTCAGGCGGAAGTTCTGGGCCAGTGTCTGCAGATCCATATCATTCTGCACAATTTCGTTCCACACCTGGCTGGCCTCCTCAAGATTTCGGGGACCGATGCCCAGATATCCATTCAGCATCCCCTCCTTACGATCACAGAGGAGCAGAAAGGCGCGGTTCATGCCGAAACCTTTTCCGGAGGTAATCGCGGTCAGCGCCACCGATAGAACCTCATCGAGGTCAACCGAGCTTTGCAGGACCGAACCCAATTCGTGCAGAAAGCGTATTTCAAGGGTTTTGATATCGAGAAAACTTACAAGGGACTGGATCTGGTTTTTCTGGCGGCGATATTCTTCAAGAAAGCTGGTAAGAATCGCGGCCAGCGGGTTGGCATCATCGTGCAACTGTTTCAGGTCGTGCAGAAACCGTGGGCATTCGCAGCATTTATCCAGATTCCGCTGCCGTTTGGAAACGAGCAGATCCTCTTCGCCCGCACCTATCTCCGGGCAATCTGCCTGCTTGATTCCATCCTTGTTCCAGCAACAACACTCCTGATCCACACAGAACCTCGTCAGATGTAGTAGTAAGTTAGAAGTTATTTTATGCAGAAAATAACTTCGTTAACGCACGTATCCTGGTCTTCATGGTTAGGATTAATTATATCAGTCAAAAACAAGTACGCAATCGGCCTATTTTACATTCCAGGTGGTACCCTGGGCCGAATCAAGCAGCTGGATTCCCTGTGCCAGCAACAGATCGCGAATCTCGTCGCCGCGTTTGAAATTCCGTGCGGCCCGGGCTGCGCTCCGTTCGGCAATCAACCGTTCAATCTCGTCCGGCGCTATATCAATGTGGCCGGCCTTGGCGGTCTTGATCCCTTCCAGCCAGGCAGCCGGAGAAGACGTGAACAGCCCGAGCACCCCCCCTGCCTCACCGAACAGATGGCGGACATGCGCAACCAGCGACAAGGAAAGCGGTGTCGACTCCTTTGTTTCCGCAAGAAAGCGGTTGGTGCAGCGCACCGTTTCAAACAGAACGCCAAGCGCGAGAGCGGCGTTGAAATCATCATCCATCGCTTCGACAAACCGGGGAATAAACTGCTCGATTTTTTCCTGCAGCTCCAGACCGACCGGAGACAGGTTCTCTATCACAGCGATGTCAGCCGCCGGATTCGTACCGCTGAGCACTGCGTCCAGCGCCGCCAGACAGCTGTAGATCCGTTCCAGTCCCGATTGGGCCTCGTCCAAATTCTGATCGGAGAAATCGAGCGGTGAACGATAGTGGGCCGAAAGGATGAAAAAGCGCAGCGTTTCCGGGTCAAACTTTTTCAGCACCTCGCGGATGGTGAAAAAGTTGCCCAAAGACTTGCTCATCTTTTCGGCATTGATGTTGACAAAGCCGTTATGCAGCCAGTAGCGCACGAACCGGCAGCCATTGGCCCCCTCGGACTGGGCAATCTCGTTTTCATGATGGGGGAACACCAGGTCTTTGCCGCCGCCATGAATATCGAACGTTTTGCCCAGAAATTCCATGCTCATCGCCGAACACTCGATATGCCAGCCGGGCCGCCCGTTGCCCCACGGCGATTGCCACCACGGTTCCCCCGGTTTCGACCCTTTCCAGAGGGCAAAATCCATCGGATGGCGCTTTTTGTCTCCCACCTCGACCCTGGCCCCCGCCTGCATCTCGTCAAGATTGCGCCCGGAAAGTTTGAGGTAATCGGGGAAGGTTTCCACCGCATAATACACGTCACCATCCGAGACATACGCATGCCCCTTGGCAATCAAGGTCTCGATGATACTGATGATCCCGCCGATGTGATCGGTGGCTTTCGGTTCCACCGTCGGCTTTGCCAGCCCCAGCCGCGCCATATCCTCGTCAAAAGCCTGGATATACCGGTCGGCAATTGTACGGTAGTCGGTTCCTTCCTGATTGGCGCGGTTGATGATCTTGTCATCAATATCGGTATAATTGCGCACATAGGTGACATCGTATCCGGCGTATTTCAGGTAGCGATAAATAATATCGAACACAACCCCGGCACGGGCATGTCCGATGTGGCAGTAATCATACACTGTTACCCCGCAGACATACATCCCGGCCTTGCCGGGGATCAACGGGACGAAAAGCTCTTTTTCACCCGAGAGGGTGTTGTAGACGCGCAGTGCCATACGATAGAAACTCCGTTAGTAAAATGTAAGGCATTATGCCTGTTTGCGGCGGGGATGGCAAGGAGGGAAATGGGATACAGTACCGTTGCAACGCCGTCCGGTGCTGAGGGAGAGTGATCACGGCCCAGGGGTACCCCGCCCCGACCGCCGCAGATGGAGCATCCCCTTCAGTGTGCCCTTCATCTCGGCCATGATGGCGCTGTCTTCCGGAGTAAGTTTGGCCAGATATTCCCTGATGAACACCAGAAAAATCGAGCAGAAAAATGCCGTCACCGTTGCAAGGATCACGATCAGCGCCCGCTTGGGTTTACTCTTGTGCAGCGGCGCCACGGCGTTATCCAGCACCTGCAGCGACGACGAATCGCGCGCTTCGTTGATCTTGGCCAGTTCATACTGCTTGGTCAGCTGTTCGAACAGCGCTTCCTGGGTCTTCAGCTCACGCAGGCGCCGGATATATTCCATCTCGATCGTGGGAGCGTTGCCGACCGACGGGATCACCCCGCTCACACCGGTGCCGCTCATGCTGTTCAGCTGCCTGCGCAACCCCGCGATTGCCGCCAGCAGGGAGCTGACCTCGGGGCTTGCATCGGTCATGGAGTTTCTGAGCGCCGCCAGCTGAACCTCTTTGGAGACCATCTCCGCGCGCACCCGGGCGATCCCTTCGATGGCGGCCGCGGCCTGGCTGTCAGCCTTGATGGTCTTGTTCTTCTCCTGGAAACTCTTCATCTCATCTTCGGCAGTTTTCAAGTCCTGCTTGACCACGACCAGGCGCTTTTCGAGAAAACTCCGTTCGGTGCTGGCCTTGGAGAGGTTCAGCGACAGGCTTTTATTCTGGAGCTCGTCGACGAAGGTATTGGCGAGCAGTGCCGCTTTGACCGGATCCGTGTCGTCGGCGGTTATGGTGATGATACCATCCTTGGCGGCCTGAAACTTGACCAGCCCCTCTAACATTTTACGGGTGTCATCGGCATTTTTCGATTTATACTCCGTCTGCAGGTTAAGCCGTTTGATGACGGCATCCGTGACCGTACGGCTTTTGAGGATTCCGAGGTACAAATCCGCAGAACCGCCCCCGGACCCGCCCGCCAGACCGGCCAGTCCGCCCAGTCCGCCCCCCATCGAGGCGAGCAGCGCCGCCGCACCGCCGCCGGAATCCTTCTGCGGCGGCAGCAGGGTCGCTTTGGCGGTGTAGATGTTTTTCATGGTCAGCGACACCACAATCGAGAGCAACGCAACTGTTCCGGTGATCTTGGCAATCAGCGGCAGGTTACGAACAATAACCCGCAGTAGTTCCAGCAGGTTGATCTCTTCTTCAGCTCCTAATTCCGGGCGAATATCCGTGGTCTCACTCATATCCCCCCCTATCTCAGGCCGATCATAACAGTTCCGGCAGTCAAAGCGACGTTGGCCAGAATCTGGGTTATATCCTTGATCTCCCGCATCCAGGAAATCCGCTCCAGTTTTTGCGGCACCACCAGCGTATCGCCCGCCTCAAGAGGGGACGACAGGAAGCTGCCGAAATTCCAGCTGCGCCCTTCATCGCTCCAGTGAATGCCGAACGATGATTGCTGCCGGCTGAACACAGTGCCATCCACCCGGATGATATACATCTCGGACGATTCGGCATCGTTGTCCGGTCCACCCGCCTTCTGGAGATAGCTGTCGACATCCTGCCCGGGCAGATAGATAAAGGACGTCGGATTATACACCTGCCCGAGGACACTCACCACACTGGGACGCGGCGGAATCTCCAGCTTATCCCCCCCCTCCAGCACGAGATCATAGCTGGTCCTCTTCAACTCGGCAACGGGCGACAGACGCATCACCACCCGTCCTTCCGCCTTGAGCCCCTTCATCTGCTCCGCACTCTTCAACAGGCTGTCAAGGGCCGCCTTGGTCGCTTCCAGCTCTTCCTTTGATGACGAAACCGACGCCAGGGCGGCCTGCTTTTGCATAATATCTTTTTCGGACTTGCGCACGATCTCATCCATCCGTTTCTGCTGTGCTTCCTGAACCGAACGCCGCGTAAACTTGGCTCCGCGCAGGTAGGCGTTGTCAGTATAGCCGCCTGCCCTGGTAATCACCGAGCTCAGCTTTTCACCACGCGCCAGCGAATAGACACCGGGAAAACGCACTTCACCCTTGAGCGTCACAAATTTGTCGGTCGAATCCTGCCAATCGGCAACGCCGCGCACGATCAGCACGTCATCAATCTGCAGCGGCAGGTTGTTCGCAGGATCGCCCGCCAACGCCTTGCCAAGATTCAGCTGCAGCCTGGTTGACTGTGCCTTGTCTTTGGTAATGACAATCCGGCTCAGCTCGGCATCATCAAGAACCGCATTGCGCTTGGCGCTCCCGGCGGCGGTCACCAGATCGCGCACCGCCATGCCGGGGTAAAAATCATAGGTGCCCGGATTGACGACAGCGCCGTTGACCGCCACCCGCGGCTTTTCCTCCATCTCCGCACGCGCGAAGACCTTGACCGTATCCTGTTCCTGCAACAGCAGGTTGTCGGCCTGATTGCCGTCCAGCGCGCGCCGCAGGCTGACGGTAATCAGCTCCCGCCGATAGTCGGGCGGAGACAGCCGGGTAATCTCGACCGAATCCAGGTAAGACTCGGGCAACAACGCCTGCGTCGATGGAATCAGATCGGTCAGGCGCATTCCGGGACGGAACTGGTACTCCCCCGCCTGCTGGACGTTCCCCTTCAGCACGACAACCTGCCGCACCGCCGCCTGCACCGGAAACACCTTCACCATGTCGCGATCCTTCAATTCCACATTCCCCAGTTCGGCCTCCATAGTGCCGCCTTTCGGAACAATATCCAGGGCGATACGGGCACTGTTGTTCTCGAGGCGTTCAACCTGGATCCGTCCCAGCGAGCCGCTGGCCGCCACACCGCCGGCCATTTTCAAAGCATCCGCGAGAGTCGTCCGGCCGTTCATTTCATAAATTGCGGGGCGGCGCACCTCGCCGGCCACCGCCACGACCGGTCCGATTACCGGCACAAAAATCGTATCGCCGTTTTGCAGCTGGACGTCCTTGTTGCGGTCCCCTGACAGCAGCATGTCATACAGATCGACCGTTGCCACCGTCTGGTTGCCGCGCGTTACCTTTACTTTCCGCAGCGACCCGTTGTGCGACGGACCGCCGGCAGCCGCCAGCGCGTTGATGACCGTGGCAAGCGAGCTGACCGGATAATTGCCGGGCGCCTCAACTTCACCCACCACATAGACCTGGATGCTGCGCAACCTGCCGAGCGTCAAGCTCATCTCAAAATTGCGGTAATAACGGCTGATAGCCTCCTTCACCGCAGCTTGAGCTTTATCAAAGGGGAGGCCCCATACCCGCACCGCCCCGACCTTGGGGATTGTCAGTTCGCCGGTCCGGTCAACCGTCAATTCATAACGGAAATTGACTGCTCCCCAGACAGTAAGGTTCAGCACATCCCCCGGACCGAGCAGGTAATTTGACCCCGCCGGCATGGCGTCGATGGCGCTCGTCAACTGGAGGCTGTTCTTGAAAAAATCATAGCCGAATTGTTTCAAATCGCGGTCCAGCGGCTTTGGTTCTGTTTTGTCAAGCAGGGTGGTGGCCTTACGTGAAAACGACCGTTCAATCCGCGACCCCTGGTCCTCGGCCGGCAGTGCGGTCACCCGCAGTTCGTCGGACTTGAAGAGCGTCTGCTGGTCCCGGTCAAGGGCAATCACCTGGATGAAATACGGCTGGAAGTTTTTCAAATCGCGCAGCACATAATCGGTGCCGGGACCGACCATTATGCTCTTGTTCAGTTTCTCCGACTCAATGCCGTAGCGAATCGTGAAGCGCAGCTGCTGGTCTTCGCTGCGGACAGGCAGATTCGCCAGCGTCCAGCTCAACTTGACGAGGCCATCCCCCGGTTCGCCCTTCAGCAGCACCGTCGGTTTCTTTGATTTCTGTTTGACGGTGGAATCTTTCCCCTGCAGCATTTCATCTTCTTTTGTTCCCTGCAGATCCTGATCAGAAAGCGGTTGCAACTCTTTCAGCCGCTCGCGCTCTTCCAGCACATTGATCATCTGGTCATCTTTGGTCAAGGGCATACCGGTGCTATTGCCACTGTTCTGCAGGGGAAGTGTGCCCTGACCGGCATTCATTCCAAAGCCCGGAACCGTGGATTGTGAAGGGGGAGACGACCACGAACGCAAAGAGTCACTATCAGCGGCAAAGGCACCACCGGCAGCCACAGAAATTACCAGCAGTGAGAGGAAAAGTATCCGATAAACGATTCGCATTTCAAAAAACTCCTTATTATTAGCGTCGTTATGACAGCGCGATATCTTACGTGATGACAGTACCACCGTCAAGGGCCATATCCTCCCCTGCGGAGTTCAATATCAAATGACACCAGCGCCTACATTTCAATTCAAAATACAAAATCGCCTTCAATACCGGTAGCGCAACTCAAACTTCACCAGCTGATTGGTCCGTTCCGCACCTTCCACCAGGTTCAGGTTGCTGATCTTCTCGATGCCGTATTCGAGCTGGGCATCCGTCTCGCCGTACAGCGGCAGGGACCAGAAGATGCGCCCGGCATGCTTTCTCTCGATCGCCTGCCCCGGCACCCGTCCTACCATGCCGCGATTGGTGTAAATATATTCCAGCGCCAGGTTGTTGCGCACCCCGAACCAGTGGCTGTAGCGGGTGAAAAAATCCTGTGTCGCCCCCCCCTGTGAGTGCCCGATCGGCATTCCCTTGTAGAGGTATCCCTCCGGGAAGGTGCCGTTCGTGTAGAGTATCTGGTTTCCCTGGAAAAACTCGAAACGGAAATCATCGCGGCCGGCATCGGTCAGGCGCGGGATATACAGGCCAGCCACGTAGCTCTCCACGATCGGCCAGAAAGCGGCGGTGTCCTCGCCGGAAAATTCACCATACAATTCGGAATTACGCAGCCATGGCATGCGATAGCGTGCTTCAATACCGGCCAAGCCGTTGGAATTATCGGCACTGGTGCCGCCGACCAGGCCTCGCAGTGTATCGCTGATACTGTTTTTGACTCCCGGTCCACCCACCTGCCGCCCCAGATTGAAACCGATCTCCAGATTTTTGCTTGGCTTGACCGACAGCTTGGCGGCATAAAACCAGGGCTGCCGCTCCGCTCCGTCAGTAACGGTTCTGTCCAGTCGCGATCCGATCAGGGAGTACTTCATCTCCCCCAGCCAGGAGAGCCAGCCGATGCGAAACGGCTCGGGGCTGGAAAGTTTGACCTGGGTAAAATTCTCCGCATTATTGGTCAGCGTGATGTTGCCACGGTAGCCAAGGCCGAGCCAGTTTTCATCCTTGCCCGCCTCAAGCTCCAGGGCGCCGCCGCCCAGCTTCACATATCCCCGGTTGAGGCGGATCTGATTATCGTCGCCGTCTGCCAGTACGGATGGTTCCAGCAATCCGACGGCAACGGTACTCAGATACCATTCCGAACCCCAGCGGAGTTCAGCGGAGCTGCCATCACCATGTACGACACCGTTGTTGTTCTCCAGGAGCGGCGTCCCTTCACTGCCCCGCTGCATTACCGTTGCCGTCGTCGGATTTTTCGGCCGCAGCCCCGAGCCGATGCCGAAGACGCCATCGTTCCCCGGATCATGCACGAGGCGGTGATAATCACGGGGAGCTCCATCCAGGTAGACGGAGCGAAAGCGGAGCGAGGACACCGGATTATAGTCAAGCAGGGGTGGTTTTTTATCCGGGTGTTCCCGCAGCGAAATCTCACGCGGAATCAGCTCACGGACCCGCCTGATCAATTCAGCAGCAAACCCGGCGGGAGCAGATGGATTTTCTGCCAGATTATTTTCCGCCTCCAGCAGCAGCCGCGCCGCCTCTGCCTTGCTGAATGGCTTGATTCCCTTCATATCGCTCGATATCAGGCCGAAACCAGCCAGCTTGTCCAGATAGGAGTAAACAGGGCTGTCGAGCGGGATGTTGGCTGAGGAAAGTGCATACAGCGGCGTGGTGTACAACAGTATCAGCAAAAGGGCAAAAGCTGATGCCAATTTTGAATTTGATCCCAGTGGGCCTAAATGAATTCTGAATTCTGAATTATTTTTTTTCACATATTCCCACATCAACAGTAAAATTTTAATTTGGACACGATTGTTATGAATATTGATTCATAAATACTTTAAAATTTAAATCCAAATTTTCTTTAAATTGCTTTTCCAGCTTTCCAATCCAAAATTCAAAATTGCATTTTTAGCGCATATCGCAACACCAGCGCCAGCAGGGCAATGTAGGTAGCAAACACTATTTTTCGGTTTTTATGTGCCTGTCGCATGAGAATCATTTTGTAGGCTACAAATAAAATAACCGATTTGGCAGCAACGCTCAGCAAATGGAAGTGGGCAGTAATCTCGGAAGGCAATAACGGTACGGCAACCACAACAAACAGGATCAGATACTCGAAGCGGGTATATATCAAATGCCTTACCTGTTTGCGCAAAACGACCTTGACAGAGACTACGAGAAGTAGACAAATAAACAAAGCATGAGAGATCATGAGCAAATGGAAGTCGGCAAACTCTGTCTGGCGACCATAGTTTTCAATAATGAAAACACTGATCAGCCCACTGAAATAAATAACCGACTGCAGCAAAGAATTATTCCATCTTTTTCCGACCATCAACAGTCCCGACAGGCACATCAGGATCATGAAGCTTACCCAGGCAATATTTGTCGGATATTCCGGTTTAACGAAAATAACAAGGGTGAGTATCAACAACAGTATATATTTTATTACCACTAGTAGAAAATGACTGTACTTCAATAAAGATCGAAAGGTATCGGTATGCCGTATTCCTATGTAACTATTTAAAAAATGAGTTTGTTGGACTTTTTCAGAAGTGGTTAATATATAAAGTCCGGAATACAAACCCATACAAAACAGTACCAAGACAACGACCTGGATTAAATCACTGGTGCCGTGCAACATAAGTGCAGTTACAGCAAGAAGATAGGAAAGTCCATAGACAAGCAACACAGAAAAACGGTGGCCAAAGCCAAGATCCAGTAAACGGTGGTGAAGATGGGTTTTATCCGGGTTGGAGATACACTTACCATGCAGTTTCCGCCTCCACATAACAACAAGTGTATCCAGAATAGGTACGCCCAGAATCATAAGCGGGGCTACCGGGGAGACAGCCCCCCCTGGCGACCTTAACAACAGAACCGAAAAGAGCCCCATGCAGTAGCCCAAAAACAAGCTGCCCGAATCCCCCATGAAAATCTTTGCAGGATAGGTGTTATAGCGCAAAAAACCGACAATCGCCCCCAGGAGCGCAATGACAAGTGTCAACAAGATGGTGTTGCCGGCTTGCCAGGAAAGTATGCCAAAGGCCAGACAGGCAACGGCTGACGTGCCGCCGGCCAAACCATCAAGGCCATCAATGAGATTGATGGCGTTCATGACTCCCACAACGGCAAAAATAGTAAACGGAATGGCACAAAGTCCCAACTGAATCTCGCCAAGTCCAAGCGGATATCCCAGCGTCGTCATACTAATGCCGCCGGAGACGATTGCCACTGTGGCAGCAAAAATCTCACCAATCAGTTTGTTCCGGGGACTCAAACCGGTCAGGTCATCGGCTAGGCCGGTTAGAAAAATAACTACCGATCCAGCAAGAAAGGCTTTAATTTGGCGGTCAATGTCGACAAAAAACAGGACCGAAAAGAGAAAGGCACTGAAGATGGCGATTCCACCCAGGCGGGGAGTTTCAGTGCAATGAACCTTCCGTTCGTCCGGTTTGTCGATGCCGCCGATTTTCACAGCCAGTTTTGAAATAGGTGGGACCATGACCAGGGAGGTCATAAGTGAGGTTAAAAATATGTAGAATAAATCTAATGGGTACATAAGAATTTCCAGCCCCATTTATTGAAGTATTTTATTGCACTTTGTACATGCACCCATGTCATTTTCAGGCTTTTATGTGATGCGCGTTCCCATAAGTGGGTTACAGAAGCATGTGGGTAATAGACTGTTCGGTAACCGGCTAATTGGATCTTTCTGCTTAAATCAAAGTCCTCGAAATACATGAAATAGCGGTCGTCAAACCCGCCAACGTCTTTTAGTACTTCGGTGCGGCAAAACATAAAGCACCCGGAAATGCACTCTACATCACAAATATCTTCATAGCCGACGTCTTTCATCTCGTAGCGATCCAACCTGGTTTGAATAAGGTAATGCAGTGACTTGGGAATAAACCGACGAGCAAAAAGGTCAAATACGGTGGGATAGCGTTTGTTTAAACACTGAATTGTCCCGTCTTCATTCAATATTTTGGGACAGACCATACCGATGTCCGGATGCTCAGCCATGAAGGAGCATAAAGTTACTATGGTGGAAGGGGAGATAATTATATCTGGGTTGCTAATTACATGATAGCGACTGTTAAGTTCTTTACTTATGGCCAGGTCATGGCCGCTGCCATAACCTGCATTTGATCCATAAAAATGATATTTAACAGGTAAATCAGCAAGTAATGTTTTTAAAGAGTCTGTTGGGGAATTGTCTATAACATAGAGCTCACAATCCAGCGAGCAAGATAGAAAACTCATAATTGCATTTCTGATCATATCAGGTGGGTTATTATAAATTACAACTGATGCGGTGCAATCAAGCATTTGACTTTACACCTGAACTTAATAGTACGTCAAAAAGTTCATCCCAGCTTTGTACAAAAGGCTCCTGAACATTTTCGGCCTGATTGCCATCAAACGCCAATGTACCATCTAAAAATGACCTCATGTATTTAGCCAATTGCTCGCAATTATCGGGACAGAAAAATTTTACTTTATCATATGTACCAACTGTCTCGTGTGCGTATGGTAGGTCTGCAAGAATTATGGGTAAATTAAATTGTTTTGCTTCTGTTACAGGCAACCCCCATGTTTCAAGTTTTGAAGGAAAAATAAGACAGCTAACCTGCTGGTATAAAGTGTTGATTTCCTCTTTTGATTTAAGCCCAATAAAAGAGATTGTTGGCACATCTTTATATTTATCGGCAATGTAACGAGCGAACTTATTTTCCACACCTCTAATTGTGATCAATACTTTAAAGTTATTAAAACCATTATCATGCAAAATCTTAGCAGCTTCGGCGACAACTTCAAAATTTTTAAACACGCGAGGAAAAGCGGGATAGAGAAATATGTTATTTGAACCATTTTTCGCCTTAGTTTCAGGCTCCAGCGTTTTAGATGAATTTGGATATGATACGACCACATTTTTGATATTATACATGTCTTTAAAAGCATTTCGAATCCAGTTTTGCTGCACTATGACATAAGCATTCTTACGAATATTAATACGATAAAGAAATTTGTAAAATAGGCTAAACAAAGCAACTTGGTAATTATATTTCAGGGCATGAAAAGAAAATGAATAAAATGGTGATGGATTATGACAATACACAGCTTGTATGTCGGCGGTTACATTGGGGCTAATATCGTGTAAGGAAAGCCAAAGATGGGGCTTTAGCCGCTTTGATAGGAAAAAGAAATGACAATACTCGTAATAAAGGCGATGCAACCAACTTTTCCTTGATTTTTTGTACTCAATAAATTCAATGTTATCAACACGTAGTAATTTTGCATCATGTACTAATGCGATAATTTTGTATTCTAGTGACAAATATTCAGCTGAATATTCAAGACATTCCTTTAGGATTGTTAATGGACCTCCTTCAAAAAAATTGATCGCAGATACAACAATTATTTTTTTCATATTAATTCCCATTTTGCTATATCGAAATTATATGTTTTTATCACTTTTGCAGGGGAACCAACGGCAATTGAGAACGGAGGGATGCTCTTTGAGACAACTGACATACTGCCAATTATTGATCCTTTTCCTATGATGACCCCTGGTAGTACAGCAACAAATTCACCTAACCACACGTTATCTTCAATTATAACGGATGAGTATGAAAGTTCACGATCTTTAGGAATTGACAGAGGACTGTCGTGCCGATCTTCTTGGCCATAGAAACCATGATTATGATCAGAAATAAATACTTTACTGGCAATAAGCACATTATTGCCTATTTTTACTGAGTTAATAGCGCCTATATGCACGTAGTCATTGACTTGTACGTTATCGCCAATTTCAATGCATACTTTACCGTGAATAGGGAAAGCATCCAGGCGCATAGCAACGCCGGACGTAAATCCGTTTCCTAGAGATATATATTTTTGACCCCGAATATATACAGGACGCCTTATGATTCGAACTTTTGACTTCCAAAGAAATACTGCCTCTATTCGAGTTAAGATTATAACTGCAAATAATTTAATAATCCCACTAAAACCATATTTAGATAATAAACTCATTATTTGGTCCTGGGGCCTTTTTCACTTGCTAAATTTGGATTTTGGAACTTTGCCTACAGTTAGTAAAAATCTATTATCAAAACGATGGTGGATTAAATGAATATTCAAGATAAGACTTTCAAGTAAAATTCAAAATATTGCGGTTTTATAATGGCTTCAGCGAATCTTTTCATAAAATAAGATTTAAGTTCCTCTGGTGGTACTGTAATTGCTGTACTAATTGCTTTTAAAAGTGATTGGGTTGAATTATCAAACATATGTTGCTTGTCATATATGACTTCAGGCACGGCACAGACACGTGAACCAACTACAGGAATACCCCTAGAATAAGCTTCAATCAAAGGCAAGCCAAAACCCTCTCCATAACTCGCCGGCATTATGACGCATTTTGCTGAGTTATATAGGTCATTTAGAACTGAATCAGAAACATAGCCTAGAAAGTTAATGTTAGATATTTTTTTTATATTAGCGATGTTTATATAATAATTAAGAAGAGGGCCTTTGCCGGCTATCATTACAGTTTCGGTGTGATTATTTTTTTGCAGATAATCAGCAAAATCAATTATCAAATCAATGTTAGCACGTTCTTCAATACTTCTGACAACTAGGAAATAGGGATTACAATTACACTTAGCTGTTGCTTTAGGTGTGTTAGCAATTGAATTGTATATAATATTTACTTTATTTTTGAAAAGATCATGAAAAGGAGCTTGACCCCAAGTATAATTTGATATTGCATGGATTTTTTTTGCACGCAGGTATACATAAAATTCCATGAGTTTATATGGGGATAGAAATCTAATGCCTGACATTTGTTTGTGATAAGTTAGGCTATCATGGACAGTAAAAACAAGAGTACCAGTCAAAACAAGTGTGGCAAGAATATAATTGTGTGCATGAACAATTAATGGCTTATGCCTTCTATTAATGCGCCACAAAAGTTTATTCAGCACCATGAAACCCATAAAATAATTTATCGGGAGCGCAATGGCTATTAATCGTCCCCATTTAAAACATTCAATTTTGTTACTACGGAATAAATAATATTTTCTTGCCTGACATGCGCTCGATTGCACTTTAATTACATTTTCAGTGCCTCTTATATGAATTCGTGGGTCATGGAAACCCAGATAGCATATAGCATATGATTTTTTACTAATCATATATAAACTCACTCAACGGGAAAGCGCCGCCTGCGTGGTGCGTGGTACCAATTCAACTCGGGACGTAATGACAAGGCAAACCTTTCTAAGCGTCATACAAAAACCACGGACAGCAAATATTAATGCGACATTAAATAAATTGGAAAATGCATATTGAGAGTCGATCAATAATGGACCTGCAACGGTGCAAAACAGTGCAAACTTGTAGGGATCCTTTGGAGTACGTAACAACAGAAAAAATAACCCAGCAATTATAAAGTAATAAAGGAAAAAGAAATCTCTAAATATAGCTAACGCCTCAACAAAAATTTGAGGATTGGGTCCAACGAGCTCATTGCTATACGAAAAGTACTCTGAATTAATTCTAGGACCAAGACTCATTTCAGGCAGGACATGAACTAATCTTAAAGCCATATATAATTGATGAAATGGGTAGTCTACGCGAGTTGAAAAATGATTGGATAATTTAAAATAATAAAACGGACCATCAGCATATGATATAATTCTAAGAGCTATATACGGAATTAATTTAACGCCATAATACAACCAAAACATTCCTATCGAACTAAGCAACGTTAAAGTGACTAATAAAGAAAACTGTTTGGCATTAAAGGTTTTCCTTTCAAAGTATGAAGCTGTTGCTATTGAGGTAAGTAATAAGTATATTCCTGATTTAGATCCGAGTGTTAGAATCATATATACGGTTAAAAACAGAATCAGTATATTTGATATCTTGAGGCCATTCCCTCTTAAGCACTGTACAGCCCAATAAACCCCTAATACGACAGAGAACCCAGAGTTTAACCTTTGAAATATTCCCCATCCCTGGTAGAAAGTAAGTCGTGCTGTACTTGGGTCGTCACCTGCAAAAACAAAACCTTTTTGAGATAGAAGAATTACATTTGCAGTGATTGAAATAAACAAAACCCATGGTATGAATTTTTCCCAATTGTTATTGTGGATTCTATTTGTTACATGTGTTTTTGGCCTTGAAAATGATATCGCAAAAACAAACAGCAAAAAGGCCAAGCAGCTAGGCCAAGAAATTATTCTGAAGCCGAGTGCTACAAATGTAAATGTGGTTTGAAAAATTGCCATTGTGAGCGGGTCAAACCAACTATGCAAAATTAATTTTCTGGATATTAAAAATCTTAAAAAAAGTATTGTAGCAACAATAAATAACAGTGTGCTAGATATGTTGAAATACTCAAACATATACATTTGTCTTGCCTAATATAACTTTTAGGCGCATTTTTTCTCTATAAAATAAGGTTCGAATCAATCCAACATAATAACTAAATGTCGTCACAGAAAAACCCAACGACTGCAAAAGTTTTTCTTTTTCCTTATATAAAGTAACCGCTTTTATCCATGAACTTGAAACACCATCCAAAGGAAAGTTAACAATAGGTTTTGGAATTTCGTAAAAGCCACTTTTATGAGCTCTTGCATACACAAGTATTTTGAAGTCTGCAAAGTTTGGGAAGTTAGTATCAAACCCACCTGCATCAAGATATATATGTCGTTTCAAGATGGCAGCTTGATGGCAATAAGCAGAATGAAAAAGTTGTCGAATATCAATAACGTCATTTTTTTTGGGAAATATATATTTATTCGATTTGTCTGAGGCAATGACTTGAAACATTATTAATCCATTATTTCGGGATATGATGATATTTGCTATTTCACTTAACGTCTTTTTAGAAATAAAGGTATCACCGGCATTAAGAAAATGAATATAATCTCCAGTGGCTAATCGTAATCCCTTGTTCATAGCATCATAAATACCGTTGTCAGATTCACTCACCCAATAATCTAGCTGCCCTTCATATTTCTTTATAATATCAACCGTTCTATCCGTAGACCCTCCATCAATAATAATATATTCAACATTATCATACGTCTGGTTGATGACGCTCAGAATCGTCTTTTCAAGATACTTTTCACCATTAAACACCACCGTAATCACAGTAATTAACGGCTTATCGGACAAGCTCTTTTTGAAATACCCCTTCGTCCGCAGTCCGCCCTCACCTTTGCGCCCTTCACCTTCAGGCAAAAACAGCACTGAAGCAAGCGTGGTATCCGGTGGATTCTCCGGCACCGGCAGTTGCAGAGTCACGAGACGTGTAGTCGAGTAGGCGGAGGCGAGGCAAAAGATGTCGGCTGCGTTTACGCCAGTTGGCATAATTCATAAACTCCTATAAACAGCAAGTGTTTCGGCCGCACACTTCTCCCAAGTGAATAACTTACATCGTTCAAACCCTTTTGCAGTTAAATCAGCCTGTAGCTCCGTAGACTGTAAAACTTTTTCAATGGTCGATCGTATGGAATCAATGCTGGTTGGGTCAAAGTATTCACCAGCAGTACCAACTACTTCGGGAATGGAACTGGTATCGCTACAAACAACCGGACAACCCACAGACATTGCCTCTAAGGGAGGAATACCAAAACCCTCATATAATGAAGGATACACGAATGCTGCTGCATTGCGGTAGCAGGTAGCAAGAACAGAATCAGCCCCACCAATCTGCTGGATGTTAGCCTCGTTGACTCTATTTGCCGTAAGCATCGCTTTTTCTACTGAGGTAAATGCGCCACCACCAAAGCAAAGAATGCGGAAATTATTCCGCAACCATTCAGAACTTGTATATGCCCGAATAAAATCATGAAAGTTCTTGTAGCCACCTCGTTGACCTACATACAGTATATAAGGGCTGTTTTGATGTTTATTACCTTGTTCAGCTTCAGAGTCAAAAGCATCAAAGCCATGATACACAACCGAAACCTTCTCAGCAGGAACATCAAATAAATCCAGCAAATCGCGTCGGGTGCACTCGGAAATACAGATAATATGATCTGCTCGCGAACATGCCTTTTTTTTCCAGTTCGTACTTGGATCATTCGTACTAAACATGCCCGGAAAATGTTCATGGATCATATCGTGTGCGGTGAGCACACGGCGTGCGCCCTTTGGGGCATACGCCCAATCTGAATAATAAGTTTCATGGATTATATCAGGTCGGAATGCCCGTATTAACGGAATAGCCATCAAGCGGCTGGCATTAAGCCTGATTCTGCCCGTTTTGGGTAAAACTTTAACTTTAATGCCGGTTCTAATATCAGCAGGAAGCATTGGCAAGTGGGCATTAACATGCAAAGGCGCAAATATTTTAGCTTCAACACCCGGTATCTCAGATAAATGGGTTACCAAACTGCAAATATAGCGGGAAATTCCGCCGTATTGCTGCCAGGAAAAAATTTGTTGATCGAAGGCTATGCGCATCAGGTGTTGTTTCGGTTTAGTTGGTTGACGATTAAATTATGATCACTCATTGTGTGGCTCGCAAGTTTTTTTCGTATCCGACGAGTTACCAAGATGCTTAATCTACCCGTATATGCCTTTAGTAGCGCTTCGTTTATTTTGCGTTTAGAAATAATATGCAGCCATCCGTTTGAACTAAAGGTTAGCCCCAACTTGCTGGCGAGTATCTGTAACGTTCGGCGTTGGAAAAATGCGATGTGTTGGCCTGTTTCAAAGGAATAATACCACCATTGTTCAGGAGTGGGTGGCTTACCTTCATATAACTCCGTAGTAAAAATCAGCGTATCGGTTTGGCCGTATCTTAATGCTTCCTCTACAAAGTTGATTGGATCTTCGGTATGCTCTAATACCTCAAAGGCTGTTACAGCGCGACAGGCACCCATTTCTATAGCATAGTCAAATCCAAGTGCCATAAGGTTTTGGCAATACTTATCAGACCAATAAAAATCAAAACCGTAATCGCGCATAAGTCGGGTCAACATGCCATAACCACCGGCCACATCAACGTAAAGACCGTTGCCTCGTTCACCCATGAGATAATAAAGAATAACGGCCAATTGGTTTGCAATGGCGACATTTCGTGCAACCAGTCCGGTATCGGTACAGGCAATGGCACTGGAGTAGGCTTCCTCCAACCAGTGAGGATTTTCAGCGCATAGAAACCCACATTCTTCACAATAATTATAGGTAGCTTCGTGCTTGCCTAATACCAGAGTCTTAAAGGCTTGCGTCAAGGGTGAACCACAGATTTTACATATATGCGGCATAATAATTGTTATTCCAGTTTATGGTTTGATCATCCGACGTATTTTTTGACATAGTCGAGTGGTAAATGGGACTGCAATATTACTTTTGAATACCCTAGCATCCATGATGCGATTACATACCACTCCAATTGGATGATTTAGCGGAAATTGAAGACAATCGTTCGGAATATTAGCAAATTTATTTTCTGTTGTAGTATGTGTCGCCTCTGCCCCGAAGCCAATATTTGATATTAGATTAAGATTGGGTAGCACTGACAACCGTCCTTGTAGCCAGCAAGCAAATGTCCATTGATAGTCCCACGTATCAATCCTTCCTTGATGCACATCATCAAATATTTCAGTCCAGCGGGCCGTCTCCATTTTGTTACATAACATGTCTAACAGCCATCCTTCATCACGTATTTTGGGCCAATAAGTCATATTTACATCGTAGCAATTTTGCCAGCGATCACGCCAAGAAGCCCAACCCCAGATGTGATTGTATTTTGAAAAATAATAGCTGTCATCATTGCGGCGTAATCCAAATTGGAAATTATCTCCACTGATCATACCTATTCGTTCGTCATTTCGATACTTTTCCAGCAATTCCTGGCAAAACCGAAAGAATGTGGGGTGAGGTAGACAATCGTCCTCCAGAATGATTGCCTCTTCAACCTGATCAAAGACCCAGTCAATGCCGCTTGACATCCGCACCTTGCAGCCGAGGTTGACTTCTGAATAATTCTTGACTACTTCGCATGGCCAATCAACGGTATCAATTATCGCCCGGACAGCTTGGCACTTCTCAGCCTCGCCAGCCCTATCCCCACGTGGTCCATCTGCAACCACAAGCAACTTAGGCGGCCGCGCACGCCTGATCTCTTCAAAAACCCGCTGTGTGGTATCAGGGCGGTTGAATATAAGAAATGCTACGGGAGTTGTTAATTCAAATTCCATTGTTATAAAATCTCGATTAAATCCTGCATTCCCGGTTTATTGTAACGAGGCAGGCGGAAGGACACCCATTGCCTCAT
>JABBNX010000089.1 GCA_019352135.1 Pseudomonadota bacterium | reverse complement strand
GCACCAAGAAAATCAACTGGCAATTCACAACATCTGACGCTCGAATCAGATTGACTCGTCTTTATCCGAAATTATAGCTGTTACATGGTACTAGACTGCGCTTACTTTTCTGCCTGTTGTGCTGTCGGAGTCCTTTTATACTTCGTCTTCTTTTTGTGAACTGAAACCTTGTTCGCTTCATTCTCCGCTACTAGCTTAGCCTCAACTGCTTGTTCTGCTGTGATCCTGTCTGCCTCGGCTTTTTTTGCTGTTTCCTCTGCGCCTTTTTGTTTTGCTGCTATTTCAGCTGCAACCAGGGCGGCTTCCGCCTTTTCGGCTTCAAGTTTAGTGACGTTCGCTTTCTCGGCTTCGATTCTTGCAGCTTCCGCCTTCTCAGCGGCGATTTTAGCCTCGGCTACGGCTTTCAACCTTGCAGCCTTCTCGGCTTTGATCCGCTCAGCTTCCGCTTTTTCAGCCGCTACCTTCGCCGCAGCTTTAACAGCAATGTCATACTTCGTTACGGCAATTTTCAAATTATTGAAGAAATCCGTATAGAAGGCTGGTTCCGTAATATTGCCTTCTTTTATGACCAACGTCTGGTACTCGGTTCCAGTAGGAATGATCGGGAGAACCCAGAGAAGGTGCCACCAGGTAGTTGTCGATCGGTGGAGAATTGTCTGCTGACTTGCGGCTAAAGAGATATTCGTCTCAGAGCCGGCTACATCTGATATGTCAACAGATGCGTGGATATTATACGAAATGTCAGGGTTGTCTTTGTCCTGCATATCACGGACTGCTTTGACCATACCTGATTTAAAGTCAGCACTTTCGATGGTGAAGCCTTGCTGGACGAGTGTTTGTTTCACGATTTTGAAGACAGCATCACATGGCTGTTTAAATCCACACTGATTTTGGGTGAGCGCACTCTGGCTATTGAATGCTTTTTGATAGCCCTGTTGGTTGCCAGCACAACCTGAAAATATCATTACCGCTACTGCTGCATACAGAAAACCTAACCATGAGACGTCCCTTTTCATAATTTCC
Organism: Pseudomonadota bacterium; assembly: GCA_019352135.1. GTDB lineage: Bacteria > Desulfobacterota > Desulfuromonadia > Geobacterales > Pseudopelobacteraceae > JACRCG01. The sequence goes on along the minus strand of JABBNX010000089.1, from coordinate 14,151 downwards.
TCCGTGCTAAGATTCCAGTCATTGAACTGGTGAAAAACGATAAAGTTTATAGTACTTACATTAAAGCGGGCACGAATTCAAGTTCGATTTGCAACAACCAGTGGTTGTTTGGTATAGCCATCAAATATGGCCACGTCCACAGGATGTGAATTTCGACATTACATTAAATAGAAAAGCCGCTATCCAGATAAGGAAGGCGGCTTTCTTGTATTCAGACTATGTGCCGAGCAACTGTGGATTACTTCGCTACAAAATACCCCACGATTTCCTCACAGCATGTGCATATCACCGCGTCATCGTCCCGTATCCAGTATTGGAAGTTCATACACGCATAATGCCCGCGCCACTTGTGTTCGCCCTTGATAGGTATCACGTTAGGCGGCAACGGTGAACGCTCCATTAGCTTGACGGTGCAATGCACTAAGTTGTCGAATATGTCAGGCGGTATCTTTTCCATAATTAACTTTTCATGGATGAATTACCAACATTATTAGGTAGTTGAGCAGGAAAGCAGAACCTGTTCAATTGTGTTCAACTGGTTTTAAAATTAACATTATATATCATGGAGTTAGGTGACTTTTTAGTTTTCGGTCATAAAATGCCGTTCATAAAGATCTTCGAGCGCTTGAAGATGGCGACTCTCCTCTTGAAGGAGCTGAGCAAACAACTTACCCATTGGTGCCCCCGCACAACCGCCGGTAACCCTGCCATAAAAATCAACGGCCCCCTTTTCCAGGTGGATAGCATAAATAAGCGCATCACGCACTCCGGATTCAGGTCCAAGTTCCTGCTTTTTAAATATGTAATCAAGGTGCATTGTAGGAATTGGCTTATCCAAATCACCACTACCGTCCATACGTCCATCCAGTAGTGCTTTTTCCAACTGATGTTTATGGTTCAGTTCATCCAGCGCATTTTCATGGAGCAACTCTCTGGCCCCTTTGTTTGTCAACTGGCGGATAGCGAACAGATAATTGCGAAACCCCTCTTCTTCCATGGTAATCGCCATTTCAAGCGCCGCGTCAAATGTATAACAAACCTGGTCGTTATTCATGTCATGCCTCCTGTTCAATCAAACGAGCTGAAGTAATGAAAACCGGCTCCACGGGGACATCAGAATGCCCGTTCATATTTCCGGTTTTCACTGCCCGAATCTGGTCTACCACATCCATCCCTTCCAGAACCTGGCCAAAGACGCAGTAGCCAAAATGGTCCTGATGTTTCCCTTTATGATCGAGAAACGCGTTATCAACAGTGTTGATGAAAAACTGGCAGGTAGCCGAATCAACTACCGCAGTACGCGCCATCGCTAACGTACCACGCTTGTTTAGCAGACCATTGGTTGCCTCGTTTTTGATGGCAAATTTCGGTTTTTTTACCTCCATTTTTTCATTCATGCCGCCACCCTGAACCATAAAGTCTTTGATGACACGGTGAAATATCAGCCCGTCGTAATGGCCGTCTTTGACATAGGACAAAAAGTTTCTGACGGTGATCGGAGCTTTCTCTTTGAAAAGTTCAATTTTGATGTTGCCCATGGATGTTTCCAGCATAACCTGCGGGTTCTGATCTGACATCTGTTCCTCCAGAAGTTTTATTAATACTCATGCACATATGTACCAATACTACAATTAAAGACTATCGTTCAAACAAAATACAAACAAACCGAATCGCCTGATACCTACTGGATTCTCAACACAATTTTTCCAAAGTGTTTATCTTCCTCCATCATGCGATGCGCATCGGATACCTGATCAATAGTAAATATTTTATCAATAATAGGAACGATACTGCGGTCGGCAAACTTCGGCAAGGCGCGACGGGTGAATTCTGCAACTATTTCCCCTTTTTCAACAACGGGACGCGAGCGCAGGACGCTACCGATGATCTGCTGGCGTTTTACCATCATCAGTGCGAGATTAAGTTCGGCCTTAATGCCACTAATGACACCAATGATTACCAGCTTCCCTTTATATCCAAGTGAATTCATATTGGGAGCCAGATATTTTGCTCCGACATGATCCAGAATCATGTCGACACCTTTTTTATTCGTATATTCCTTTACCACCTCAGTGAAATCGGGAGTCTCATGGAAGTTTATCACAAAATCGGCACCGATCTCCTTGACTCGCTCCATTTTTGCAGGAGAAGCAGTCACAATCAGTTTGCAGGAGGGAACCAGCGCTTTACAGAGCTGAATTGCCGCAGTATTGACTCCACCTCCGCCGCCATGCAGAATAGCCGTTTGCGAATCTTTGAATTCACCGATCATGAAAACATTCAGAAAAGCGGTAATATATGACTCGCAGACACATGCAGCTTCCTCGAAGCTCATGCTCTCCGGTATACGCATCAAATGACTTGCGTATGCGACTGCAAACTCGGCATACCCGCCGCCACCAACGAGCGTCATGACCCGATCGCCTACCTGCCAGCCGGTAACACCGGTTCCCAGAGCTTCAATCACGCCGGCTACTTCCAGACCGAGGATAGTCGAATCCCCCGCTGGCGGTGGGTACTTGCCTTCACGCTGTACCAAATCGGGACGATTGATTGATGTTGCAAAAACCTTTACAAGCACCTGCCCCTCAATGGGGCTCGGTTTTTCAGCCTCACCGACTTTGAGAACGTCCACACCACCAAAAGCATCCATTAAAACAGCCTTCATACCTGCACCTCCCGAGATTATATTTGATGATATCGATCACTTTTCTTTAAGTTTTTGAATGTAACGACTTACGACTATTTTGTAAACACAAAATCAGAACCGGTGAGCCGCTTGATTTACCACGACAATTCTGCGATAAAAGAATTGTTTTCATCATAGATTAAAGGGATCTGCCTCATGAACATCATGATTACCAATGATGACGGCATTCACGCAGCCGGCATTCGCGCACTGGCAGAGGCAATGGCAGAGATGGGTACGGTAACTGTTGTCGCTCCCGATCGCGAACGAAGTGCGGTCGGTCACTCTCTCACCCTGCACTCGCCGCTGCGCATATTTGAACTGCACAAGGGGTGGTATGCCGTGGACGGCACCCCGACTGATTGTGTCAACATGGGCATTCACAATATGCTGCCGATCACTCCTGACTTGGTCGTATCCGGAATCAACCATGGCGCCAACCTGGGAGATGATGTCACCTATTCCGGCACTGTTGCTGCGGCCATGGAAGCTAACCTGATGGGCATCCCGGCGATTGCCTTTTCTCTGGCAACCTTCGAACAAAGTGACCATTTTGCCGATGCAGCAGAAATTGCCGTACGTATTGCTCGCCAGGTAATTGATCATGGCCTCCCGACTGACACCTTTCTCAATGTCAATATTCCCAACTGTTCCCGTGATAACATGCAGCCTCCCCTGATAACCCGCCAAGGAAAACGCTCCTTCATTGGAAAAATCGTCGATAAAACCGATCCGCGCGGGCGAAAATATTTCTGGGTTGGCAGCGAAGAACCGTGCCTTAACGATGATCCTGGAACTGACTTTTATGCTATAAATCGTCGACACGTCTCCATAACACCGCTTCACCTCGATCTGACGAATCACAAATCGTTGTCGGCTCTGGCTGAATGGATCTTTTGACATTATGGACAAACATCCTGTCTCCTGCTATAGTCACGCCCGTTTTGTCAGTTGGAGGCTAGCGCATTACCATGCTGTTATAAACAGTTTACTTGGAAGTAATTTCTGCGTTACGTGGCAGGGAAACAATGGACCATATGGCGAATGTGGGGTTTTCTTTGAACTTTGAGATCATCAGAAAAAAAATGGTGCATGAGCAGATCATATCACGCGGCATAAGTGACCGGCGTGTCATTGATGCAATGCTTAAGATCCCCCGTCATATTTTCGTACAAGAAGCCTTCGCCGCTCAGGCTTATAATGACAAGGCACTTCCGATAGGTGAAAAGCAGACTATTTCACAGCCCTACATAGTTGCTTTAATGACCGAGAAACTGGCGTTGACCGGCACAGAAAGAGTACTGGAAATCGGCACCGGATCCGGCTATCAGACCGCGATTCTTGCCACACTTGCAGACAGGGTTTACTCTGCAGAACGCATTCGTCCATTGGCATTGAATGCCCGTAAATGCTTGGATTACCTTAAACTTTTCAATGTCCAGCTCCGCATCAACGACGGTGAAGGAAGCATGATCGGGTGGGAGGAAGAAGCTCCTTTTGATGCGATTATTGTTACCGCCGGGGCACCTGAAGTCCCCGAGATTCTGACTGATCAGCTCGCCCCGGGTGGACGCCTGGTAATCCCGGTAGGAGCTGGTCCCGACCAGCAGCTCATTACAATTATCAAAAGCCAAGACGGTGAACTGCACCGCGAATCTTCGGTTACGTGTCGTTTTGTGCCACTGATCGGCAAACAGGGGTGGCAGGCATGAAAAAAAAGGAACTTGAAGAAAGCCTTCTTACTGACAATGAAGATCTTTTACCGCACGGTTCAAGCGATAAAACTCCTTTAATCGGCCTCTCAGCTTTGGTACTCAATGACATTGAAGAGCCGCTTCTGCTCTCTGATGATGAAGATATTGATGATGAAATCGAAGAAGAAATCGCGCCGACTGAACTCGAGCACTTTGATGACGCCATCAAGATTTATCTGCGTGACATTCAGCGCACCCCGCTATTGACTGCCGACACGGAAAAGGAACTTGCCAGAAAAATAGAAAAAGGCGATGAAGCCGCCCGCAACAAGATGATAGAATCCAATCTGCGACTGGTTGTAAAAATTGCCAAGCGCTACATAAACCGCGGTTTGCCATTTTTGGACCTGATTGAAGAGGGTAATCTGGGATTAATCAAATCTGTCGAACGATTCAACCTGGCCAAAGAATGCCGCTTTTCAACCTATGCAACGTGGTGGATTCGTCAATCGGTTGAACGAGCACTTATCAACCAGTCGCGCACAATTCGTCTGCCTGTTCACGTATCTGATGACATCGGGCGCATGATCAGGGCAACGCGCAAACTTTCCCAGGAACTGAACAGGGATCCGACCGTCCAGGAAATAGCCGATATCATGAAGGTGAAGTCCCAGCACGTACACAGGTTGACGACACTCTTACGTCACACTTGTTCGATAGAAGCACCGATCGGTGACGGAAACGATTTTTCGCTGATTGATACCATTGAAGACAGTTCCATGACTTCTCCGACTGATCTTCTTGAGCATATCAATATATTTGAGTTGATTACCCAACACTTTAATAAACTCACTGAAAACGAGCAGAAAATCCTGACCCTCCGCTTCGGTCTTGATGACAATGAACCACAGACATTGGACACAATCGGCCAGCAATTCGGCGTCACCCGGGAGCGTATCCGACAGATCGAAGCAAAAACCCTCGAAAAATTACGAGGATTTTACACGCAAAGCCAGACATAATTTGACACGATATTCAGAACATACATAAGGAGAATAGTTGATGAACGACTTAAAAGATATCATCCGCGATATACCTGACTTCCCCAAAAAAGGGATTATCTTCAAAGACATCACTACATTGCTGCAAGATGCTCAATCATACCAGAAAATGATTGACCTTATTTCTCATCGCTATATCGGCAAGCGTATCGATAAAGTTGTCGGCGTTGAAGCACGAGGGTTTATCATCGGTTCGGCACTGGCTTACAAACTGTGCGCAGGCATTGTATTGGTTCGTAAACCGGGCAAACTTCCATCTGAAACCTTCAGCAAAACCTATGATCTTGAGTACGGATCAGACACCCTGGAAATACACCAGGATGCAATCAAACCGGGCGAGCGGATCTTGATAGCTGATGACCTGCTTGCCACTGGTGGAACTATGGCCGCAGTTGTTGATATGGTTCAGAGTATGGGTGGCAAAATTGTGGAATGCTGCTTCATGGCCGAACTTGATTTTCTGGGAGGACGCAGCCGGCTGCCGGAAGGAAAGGTTTTTTCTCTTCTAAACTTTTAGTGCGTTAGAACTTTATCCTGCTTATCAGGGCGAGTATCTTTTGAAAGGTGTTGAACGGCATCAGCATCTCTGATATACAACAACAGCTTTTACATGTCCCCGTAGCTCAGCTGGATAGAGCACTTCCCTCCTAAGGAAGGGGCCGGTCGTTCGAATCGACTCGGGGACGCCAATAATATTAGGGAGTTAGCCTTGCTTGGCTCGCTCCCTTTTCCGTTATGTATCCTACAGAGTATCCTCTTGGTGATTCAGGGGCCATTTAAATAAATTACCTATAAATGAACTGCGGCTTAGCTGGAACCGGTAAAAAGATTACAAGGATAGGGACTGAGCGGGGTTTTGCGTTGACACTTGGACGGATTTGAGTGAGTCTGTAGATTATTTTTCAGAAGGGTTCTGATAGCAAGAAGTGATCAAGACTAGGACGACAGACTAATTACGTTAACTTGGCTTTCCCTTTGCTCCTCAATGGGGAAAACTTATTATATATGCACATGGTATCCAATGATGTTCACAAAGACAAATGAGACCAACAAAACATCAGGCCAACCAACTATGACAATGAGAGTTAACTCTTTCTTCACTGGTGTAGGAGGATTTGATCTAGCCTTTCAGAAGAACGGCTTCAGTCCGGTTTTTTACTGTGAAAATAACGAGTTTTGCCGCAGTGTCCTGAAACGGCACTGGCCACATCTGAGCAATGCGGATGACATTTGCACGCTCGATGTCAATGAGTTGCCAATAGCTGAGGTATGGACTGCCGGCTTTCCTTGTCAAGACTTGTCGTTAGCTAGAACACCCCATGGTAGAAGCGGCCTTCGTGGGAGCCAGTCTGGGCTCTTTTTTAGATTCCTAGAGTTGCTTTCTGTGCATCGACCTCCGGTGGTTCTACTTGAAAATGTTGTTGGACTTTTAAATTCACACAAAGGTGCGGATTTCGCTACGCTAATAATGTCGCTTACAGAGTTAGGCTACGCTGTTGCTTGGAGGGTTCTAAATGCAAGGTATTTTGGTGCCCCACAGTCAAGGCCAAGAGTTTTCATCTGTGCGTGGTACGGATCTCCAAATATGGCAGTAAATGCATTGTTTGAAGATGGACCCGCACCAGTGCAAAAAAACGAACGCAAGGGATTCGTTACCGAGTCAAAGTGCACCAAATCAGGTATCTCCGTTCCCCAGACCTCTTTCTGCATCTCAGCTACTTCGGGGCGGCACACTGGTTTAGATTGGGCAAGATCTTATGTCACTTACCCCGATTCGGTTAGAAGACTCACTCCCTTGGAATGCGAGCGGCTTCAAGGATTCCCAGACAATTGGACAATTCCCGACAAAGAGTATGTGACGCCTATACGTGGCATCGAAACTCATAGATATCGTGCCATCGGTAATGCAGTATGTATTCCCGTGGTTGAGTGGGTGGCGAAGCGGATTGCTTCTCTTATTGGCCCCTCTAGTAAGCCAAACCATGCCTCAAAGCAGCCATTAAGTGAACACATTATGTTACTTACTGAAGAGTTTGCCGAACCAAAAGCCGAGGTTAGGGAGTTGACCCCGGAGATTGGTCCAGTGAAATGGAAGGCTGGAGGTTGTGCATTCGCTGGACAGGTCGTTCATTCCCCAGCGTCGCCCGGCCCTATTGAGCCGGTAACTTCTCGTTTTATAGATGTAGTTGATAGACGTGCGGTTCATGATCGTTATTTTCTCAGCCCCAATGCAGTTGAAGGAATCATAAGGCGCGTTGATCGAATGGGACGACAACTATTCCCGCCTTTAGACGCTACGCTACGTAAAATTGCCGCACGAGCTATAGCTGTAAATACTGCTGAAATAGATAGCAAAAATGATGTAGACTTACCAATAATAGTCAATATATAGGAATTCAGAATATGGCCAATTACTACATCCTCAGACTTGGTGCAGATAGTGAGGCAGACATCCTACAAATAGATGCCTGTCGTGAAGGAATTTCATCTCCTTTGTCGATAAATGTAAAATGCAGACAGGTGCCAAGAGGTGTTACTAACGATGACTTCGTTATTATTTGGCTAGGAACCAATAACAACAAGGGAGGAAAAACCCCTTGGGCTCAAGGTGTCAGGGCCTTGGGAACCATCGTGGGGATTAGTGGCGAACAAGATTATAATGGTGAGAAAATCGTAGCGGTTTCCATAGGTATTGTTCTTAAAAAGACTATTACTAAAATGGATTTCGTTAATCAGGTGAAGGTTCCATATCAACGAATCGCAGCAATGCCCGTTCTGGGAGTAAATAACTATAGTAGCCAAGTTGTTCAACGTATTGATCCTTCTGAACCAGCTCAAGACATTTCCTCCTTGTTTTGGGCCATTGATTCACTTCATTCCGGGTTTATTTCTAGCGTCATATCCTTGTACCCAACCCTAGATAAGCTACTCGCCGATTCCTATAATGCAGCCCCCAACTCTCAATTGACCGACCATGCTTATGACACAAGCGAAAAGGCCATCGAAGAGTCCTTGGAGGAAGAAGAGTTAAATGGTACAGGATTGATGGTGAAACCATGGAATCCAAATGATATTCGGATAACCACAAAGAATTTTACAATTCGAGAGCTGTTCACCCAGATCAATGAGGGGGAACTGGACCTTGCCCCGGATTTTCAACGTGACTTCGTTTGGAAGGAAAGTCAGCAGGCACGGCTAGTTGAGTCGATACTCCTTGGAATTCCTCTTCCCGCGTTCTATTTCAACCAAGATAAGACAGGGGCTCATCAGGTGGTTGACGGCGTTCAGCGCCTCACTACTATTAGGCTATTCATGTCTGATGCATTGGAGTTGAAAGAGGAGTATCTAGAGTATCTAAGCACGCTTAAAGGAGAAACGTTTTCAACCCTCGACCCTGTCACCAAACGACGCTTTGCGAGTACACAGATTGTGGCCCATGTGATTGAACCACAAACTCCTGATGAAGTTAAATATGATATTTTTAACCGGGTTAATACTGGGGGGAGTCCTCTTTCAGCGCAGGAGATTCGCCATTGCATGAGTAAAACGCGCTCACGCAAATTTTTACAAAGCCTTGTAGAGAGCCCGAGTTTTGACCAAGTAATGGGTGGAATTTTCTGGAGCAAAGACAGTTCCGGACAATTAGCACGAAATAACAAGAGGATGACTGATCGTGAAATGGCACTACGATTCTGTGCATTTTACAGCATCCCGGTAGCAGAGTATGCTCCTAGTCTAGACAGGTTTCTTTTAGATTTTACCCGGCGACTTGATCAGAAACCAGGTCAGGCTACACATGCATTAGATCTTGAAATAATCGAAGAGGCATTTAAACTAGCCATGAAGAATAGTTACGCCATCATGGGGCAGGGAGCTTTTAGGCGCTGGCAACCCGGCTTCAATCGACGTGGCCCTCTGAATCGTGCAATATTTGAGTCACAAGCCGTAGCATTTGCAGGCTACCCGCTTGAAGTCCTGCTCCCTCATAGGGAGCAGATCCAGAAAGAATTTCGTGCTCTCTTTGATGACATTGAATATGACAATGCGGTGCGCTTTGGTACCGGTGACTTCCGAAAGGTGGAATGCCGAATTACCCTGCCTTGTAAAGTACTTGCCAGGATACTGTCATGATTCGCAAACTTGAGATCAATGGCTTCAAGAAATTTTCCAATCAAGCCTTCGAAATGGCCCCACTTACTATTCTCGCAGGCATGAATGGTTCTGGGAAAACCTCTGTCGTGCACTCCCTTCTTTTGATACGGGAAGCGATACAACGCGGAGATCACCTCGTGCAGCTTAACGGGCCTTTCAGCTTGGAGCTGGGTACATTTGAAGACATTCAGAATTGGAGTGTACCTGAATCGGTTTCTTTTCAGCTTACAGAACAAGATGATTCTATGTACACTTGGGTGTTTACAGGCAGTCAGACTGCACTGTATGCTGAAGTTCAGGCAAGTTCACAAACTCCTCCGTCAGCATTTAGTGCGCGAGGTCGGAATTTCCAATATCTCTCAGCGGAACGTCTTGGCCCCCGCAGCACACTTAGCTGTGCGGCCTTGCCTCCCGAGTTGTTGGAAGTGGGAAGTCGGGGAGAATATTCTGCCCAAGTTCTATACACTTTGGGCAGCAATATGGTTGTAAATGAACTGCGCCGTTGCCCTGGCGCAGCTGATGATGATGCCCCATTACTTAAGTTTGAGGCAGAGCGATGGTTGTCTCTGATTGCTCGGCCAGTGCAGATTGATGCGGAGCCCCCTACTGCAGGGGTATCCTCCCTACGCTTCCGGGTTCCGGAAGGCGAGTGGGTGCGCCCTCCTAATATGGGATTTGGTGTTACTTATGCTCTGCCAGTGGTATTGGCCGGGCTCACTGCGGGCAAAGGCGGCCTCCTGATCGTAGAGAATCCAGAGGCCCATCTTCACCCTTCAGGCCAATCTAAGATGGGGCATTTCTTGGCGACCATTGCTGCGGATGGAGTCCAGGTCCTTGTAGAAACCCATTCCGATCACGTGCTCAACGGTATTCGCCGCGCAATTGGGGAATATCGAATTTTGCCTTCATCTCAAGCCACCGTACACTACTTTGATGTAAATGGGACTCCCCCTCAAAACCTTTCTTTTACTGAGACAGGCGGCATCGATTCTTGGCCTAGTGGATTCTTTGACCAATACCAACTTGATATTGCGGCACTCACTCGTATTAGACGTTCAAGATAGGGTATGCGACTTGTAATTGATGAAATGAGCTGGCATTTTGATCTTCATTCTCCTGCAGAATGTATTGAAGCCTTAGAGACTCTGTTGGATCAGCTCGATGATGCACAGGAGCAAGGTATAGATGTCTGTTACTCTGAAGACCTATTCGTTGTTCCCGTTTATCAGGATAAGGGTTTTTACGATCTTTATGAATCCGATTCTCCGGTTCCAATATCTTGGGAGGTTCGGGAGCGAGTTGGAAGCATTTTTGCGAGATTACCGAAGTGGCAGGAGCTTGCTTTACCATGGCCCTTGACTTTGGATGTTTGTGTTAATGGAGAGCAAGAGGAGTTCGCGCCATCGGTGGCATGGGCACATGCTCAGACTGCACTCGATCTGACCCGAGCCATAGCCTGTGTGGTCTTCCCCGGAGGCCGACAGGGGGGCTTTTTCCCAGTAGTAGCCGAAAGTGTTACAACCAACCTATGGTTTGTTGCGAACAGCCAAAACTATCGCGAATTTTTTCGTTGGCTTATTGTTAACACAACCGAACACCCTGCCGAAATGGAGGAATTCGCTCCATCGGCATTTCCTTCCGTAGACTTTGTTAAAGGTTCTTTCAATGGTATCAAAAACATGAGTAAGCCCTACCGTGGCATTGTTCAGCATTTGGTGCTTCACTTGGGGGTTTTCTCTGATCATGGCGCACGAATATTTTCCGGTCCTAGATTGAACGTCCAGAGAGCATTTGGCTCACTGGGGGTTAACATATCAGATGAAAATGGAAATACGAGGGCAGATAGAGAAGCGCGTAAACTGCGAACCATTAATGTTGATGGCACCGATTTTATCTTCTGGTGGCATAGCAAGATAGAACGGCACCAGGATCGAATCCATATCTGCCCCGACAGAATTCTCAGCGGCGGACGACTGCTTGTCGGCATCTTCTGTCATCACTTGTAGATCCCACATAGAAACGGATTATCAAATTTCTGTTAGCGCTATAACTATGAATCGGTGAGCAGCACAATGGCCCAGAAACGTCTTCCTACAAAACTCGACTAATGCTGTGGCCCTTGAGCCTTGGGCAAAAAGAGGCAAGATTTGGTAGACACTCTTTCTCCGAAAGAACGTAGCAAGCTCATGTCCAAAATTCGAGGCAAGGATTCGATACCGGAAATAAAACTACGTCGTCTTGTTCATAGCATGGGTTTCCGTTATCGCCTGCATGTCAGGGATCTGCCAGGAACACCGGATTTGGTATTTTCAGCAAAACATGCTGTTATCTTTATGCACGGGTGTTTTTGGCATCGACATGGAGGATGCAAGCTCGCAAGACTACCAAAATCAAGGCTCTATTTTTGGGAAGTAAAGCTGGAATCAAATAGGCAACGAGACATTTACAATCAGCAACAATTGCTTGAATTGGGGTGGAGAGTTCTGGTAGTTTGGGAATGCCAGCTAAGTGACGCCGCAAATGTAACTAGAATCGTACAGGAATTTCTAAAGCCATAAAAGGCAGGTAATAATGAAATCAGTTGAGTTATTTGCAGGCGCGGGAGGACTTGCCATGGGTGTCTCCCTGGCTGGTTTTGAGTCGCTAGCAGTGGTGGAGTGGGACAAATGGGCCTGTGACACGATAAGGGAGAACCAAAAGCGCGACTTCCCGCTAGTTCGGGACTGGCCACTTTGGGAAGGTGATGTGCGTGCGTTCGATTGGTCATCAATACCGGAAGGGATCGATTTGCTGGCCGGTGGCCCACCTTGCCAACCATTTTCGATGGGCGGCAAACACAAGGCTTTTGGTGACAATCGAGATATGTTCCCCGCAACAGTGGAAGTGGTTCGCAACTTGCGCCCGAAGTCCTTCATTATTGAGAACGTGAAGGGATTGACGCGCGCAAGCTTTGCCAACTATTACCAATACATCCTTACACAACTTGAATTCCCTGAAGTGGCACGCAAGGCCAACGAGAGCTGGATGGAACACTTCAAGCGGCTACAGGCCGAAAAGACATCGGGGGCGTTGCACTTGTCCGGACTGACATACAACGTGGTGCCCACCTTGGTGACTGCTGCCGACTATGGTATCCCGCAAAAACGGGAGCGTGTATTTATTGTGGGTTTCCGATCCGACTTGGGCATCAAGTGGTCTTTTCCGCAGCCTACACACAGCTTTGACGCCCTTTTATACTCCCAGTGGGTCACAGGGGATTACTGGGAACGTCATGGTATTTCAAAAAAATATCGTCCCGAGATGCCGAAAAGATTGGAAGGGAAAATCCATAAACTGGCCGCCTTGTCCCTTCCACCAGATGAAAAGCCATGGAGAACGGTTCGGGATGCTTTGGTGGAAATTCCAGATCCTCGACTTTGCAAAGGGCGGGACTTCTTGAACCACAACTTTCAGGATGGTGCAAAGGCTTATCCTGGGCACACGGGTAGTCCACTCGACTTACCTGCCAAGACACTAAAGGCCGGTGATCATGGAGTACCAGGTGGTGAGAACATGATGGTTCTCGAAGACGGGGATGTTCGCTATTTCAGTGCAAGGGAGTCTGCTCGTTTGCAAACATTCCCGGATGGCTACGTTTTCCATGGTTCTTGGACCGAAATCATGCGTCAACTTGGCAATGCCGTACCTGTTGCCTTAGGCCGTCGAGTGGCAGCGTCCATAGCCGAACGTCTCGCGGAATCAGAGCTTAGCATGCTGGCCCGTTTAAGAGAAAGGAACGTAGCATGACAAGCAATAAGGTCATTCCGTTCAATCCTCTGCACAAGCGCCATTTGGGTGAAAGCGTAGGGCAGGCAATGCTCCGGCAACCCGTGGTAGCCATGTCCGAACTACGATGCTTTGATGGTGCTGGAATATATGCGATCTACTACTCTGGTAAATTTCCGGCATACGAAGCTATTACCAAGTGCAATATGGATGGTCAATTCAATGCACCCATCTACGTTGGAAAAGCTGTTCCGAAGGGCGCTCGCAAGGGCGGAGATTTGGAGGCAGTTCCAGGCAAGGTCTTGTTCAGCCGCTTGATTCAGCACGCACGCAGTATAGAAGAAGCATCTAATCTTGAAATTACAGACTTCCATTGCCGATACTTGGTAGTAGATGACATCTGGATACCCCTCGGCGAATCTCTTCTAATAGCAAAATTTGATCCCCTGTGGAACAAACTCATAGATGGTTTTGGCAACCACGACCCAGGTAAAGGTAGACACGCTGGTCTGCGACCACGTTGGGATGTGCTGCATCCCGGCCGACCTTGGGCCGATCGGTGTCAGCCAAGAAAGGAAACAGCAGACCAAATCATTCGGGAAGCGCGGGACTATTTACGCAATAACCCACCACCAGAAGACACTTCAATGATTAATGTCTGAGAGTGTTCGGGTTGTCTCAACCTCTCATATCGATAAGGCTCAGCCATCGGCGGCTGCGATCAATCCGTTGAGCCTAGTGTCTAATTGCAATAATAGCTGAAATAATGTAGACTTCTTTCATCTTACGT
>JABBNX010000088.1 GCA_019352135.1 Pseudomonadota bacterium | reverse complement strand
TGCACGCAATAAAAACAATTAAACATCAGGGCGTTACAGCAAAATTAGCAACTGCGAAAGTTGAGCTTATAACTATAGAAACCTCTGCGGATACAAAGAAAGATGATAGTTTATAGATATAGAAACATGTTGATTGGCAAAAAATACGGAAGTTTATAGCAGTAGAAACTTCTTTGGTTTAATCGCCTGCTCTTTTTTAAAAATTCTCCGTTGCATTGACTGCGTCAATGACGTATACTCACCTCATGATCATTATCGAAACCCCGATATTTACCAAGCAGCTTTTATCCAACCTATCTGACGAGGAATATCGTCTGTTTCAGGCTACATTACTGGAGCGACCTGATGCGGGGAAAGTTATTCCCGGTGGCGGTGGACTCCGCAAAGTACGATGGGGCTTGGAAGGACGGGGCAAAAGCGGGGGGGCAAGAGTAATCTACTACTGGTTTACGGTGAGAGGTACTATTCTGCTGTTGTTTATGTATCCCAAAAACGTGCAGGAGAACCTTACACCAGACCAGCTTAAACAACTCAAGAAGATCGTTGAGGAGGAATATCATGAATGATGAACTTTTTCAGGAACTGTTAGCAAGTGTGAAGCAAGGTGCAGAGATAATGAAAGGCACAATGCAGCCCTCTCGAACATTTGAATTCCCGGAAACCGAGGTTCGTGCTTTACGTGCGCAATTTGGGCTTTCACAGGATAAATTTGCAGACCTTGTGGGAATCAGTGTAGGTACATTGAGAAACTGGGAACAAGGCCGACGCAAACCGGAAGGCCCGGCACGTGTACTTTTGCGGGTGGCATCCCGTCATCCAGAAGCACTTTTAGACATTGGAAGGGAACAACCAAAACGAGCAGACCGTACACCATCGCACTCAACCGGACGAACTAAAAAACTTCGCGCCGCCTAAACCTGCCTCCAGCGTCAGACCCATGAACAAAGCAACACCGACCGAGAAAACTGAATTTTAAACCAGAAAGTCCGACCCGCCCAAAAACCGGCGGGTCAACTTCATGCCCGTTAAGCCTATGAATACCGTCATCACATTCTCATCGGAGTTACAGTGAGCGTCATGCATCTGGAAAAGCTGCAAGCCTTTGTGCTTTCGTCATCCAACTATGGTGAAAGCGACCGGATCGTGTCGCTGTTCACGCTTGAACATGGACGGCTAAAAGGCTTTGCCCGCGGAGCGCGTAATAGCCGCAAGCGCTTCGGGCCAGCCTTGGAGACGTTTGCCCGGATTGACCTCCAGCTCAGCCACAAAGACGGCCTTTCTTCGTTGCGGAGCGCTGATGTTATCTCGCTCTATTCCGGGATCCGCGGTGAACTGGGTGCAATTGCCCATGGGTTGTACGCCTGTGAAATCGTCGAGTGCCTCACTCCGGAAGGGCATCCGCTACCACGCCTGTACCGTCTGCTGGCTGCCTATCTTGAACAGTTGGATACCGGCCACGTTGACGACGCAGACCGCCGGATGTTTGAAATCAATCTGCTCAATATTCTCGGGTACCGCCCGTCGCTGGATGGATGCAGTCGCTGCGGTTCCAGCTTTGGCGAACGGGGAGCGCTCATGCAGCATGGCGGGGAACTGGTATGTCACTTCTGTGCCCCAACCGGTCGGCTGATATCATCGACGTCCCTCCGGCATTTGAGTTCCTGTTTAGCTACCAGCCGTTTTGGACAGATTTCATGTGACGGGGAGCCACTCCACCTCATCGGTATCCTTCTGGATGAAACGCTGTCAAGCAACTCCGCCAGAAAGCTTAAAAGCCTGGACTTTTTGCAGCAGACCTGTGGCAGGGGCGACCCTTGACATTTCTTAAATCATGATTATTCTTTTGTAAGATATGATCACAACCGCTTAAAGGAGGATATAGGTATGGCACTGGTAAAATACAACCCGCTCAGGGAGTTGCGCACCATGCAGGACCAGATGAACCGGCTCCTCAACCTTTCGTGGAATCACGATCTGCCAAGTGAGGATATTAATGAGGGGCTCTGGCAACCGGCAGTTGATATCTATGAGACCGCTGATTCTATCATTATTAAAGCCGAATTGCCTGATGTTGATCAAAAGGACATCGAAGTGCGTATTGAAGACGCCACCCTGATTTTGAAGGGGGAGCGCAAGCACGAGGATGAGGTAAAAAAGGAAAATTACCACCGCATCGAAAGATATTTCGGCAGCTTCCAGCGCAGCTTCAGCCTGCCGACAACCATAAATCAGGAAAAAGTTGTCGCAAGCTGCGAAAAGGGGGTATTAACGATTACTCTCCCCAAAAAAGAGGAAACTAAACCGAAACAGATCAATATTGAGGTAAAATAATTCCGAGTACTCTGATTAAGACAGCGAGAACCGGAAAATGTACGGCTCTCGCTGCTTACAGCGCAGATATCAGGCGTGTGGCGTTTCTTTCTTTTCAACAGGCTGCGATTCCGGCGACCCACCCGGCGTAACCGCCTCCACGGTTGCAGAAGCTGCCAGCGCCTGAGACGCCGGCTCTTTTACGGGTTCTTCAGGCTTGTTGGCCTCTTCCTGAACGGAGCGCTGGAACCCTTCTGAAGCTTTTTTGAACTCCGCAAGCCCCTTTCCCAACGACTTGGCAAGTTCCGGCAGTTTGTGCGGACCGATGACGATCAGAGCTATTACAAGAATAATTATCATTTCCGGCATACCGATTCCAAACATTGCAGTTCTCCTTCTACAGACCCCATGAGTTACCTGTATTAAAAACGGAAATACTCGCGTTGGCAATAAAAATCTACTTTTGCCCTTGCCATTTATATCGACTGTGCTACTATGCCCAAAATTTAGGCAGGACAAGACCGTTTTCTCCCTCCCGATTCGCGTCGTCTGTGTGTATCATGCTAAAACCATTAACAATTGGCTCTCTCGCCCTTGCGCACAACGTCGTGCTTGCACCCTTGGCGGGAATCACAAATCTACCGTTTCGCCTGATCTGTCGGGAGGCCGGAGCTTCGCTGGCCTATACCGAAATGGTTAGTGTCAACGGATTGGTACGCGAAGGGACCAAGACACTGGCCCTTTTGAAGAGCTCTCCCGAGGATCGGCCGCTCGGCATCCAGCTTTTTGGCGATAAACCTGACGACCTGGCTGAAGCGGCACGCATGGTAGAAGGGTACGGCGATCTGCTCGACATCAATATGGGCTGCCCGGTACGCAAAGTGGTCGGAACTGGCGCAGGCAGTGCTTTGCTACTAGAACCACGTAAAATTGCCGCCATCGTTCGTGCCGTGCGTGCGGCGACCACACTGCCGCTGACAATCAAGATCCGTTCCGGATGGCACTGCGGCACCACAGTTTTTCAAGAGGTCGGACGCATTGCAGAAGCCGAGGGGTGTGATGCCATCACCCTGCACCCCCGCAGCCGCAGCCTGATGTTTTCCGGCCAGGCCGACTGGAACCAGCTCAGGGAAATGAAAGAAACTCTTTCGATTCCCGTCTTAGGGAGTGGCGACCTGTTTACACCCCATGATTGCCTCCGTATGCTGGAAGAGACCGGCTGTGACGGCATCATGATTGCGCGCGGAGCACTTGGCAACCCCTGGATTTTCAGGCAGGTCCAGGAGCTTGAACAGTCCGGCGACTACATTCCGGTCAGCACCCGCGAGCGGGCCGCTGCCATTGAAAAACATCTGCACCTGTTTACTGAGGAGCGCGGTGAAACGGTCGCCGTCCGGGAAATCAAGAAACATATCGGCTGGTATGCCAAAGGATTTGCCGGAGCTTCAGAAATCCGCCGGGCAGCCAATTCAGCCCAATCGATTCAAGATATCCTGATGCTAACAGAAAGGATTCGGAGCATACCCGATACCGTGGGCCATAATCCAGATGAACATACCGACTGAACAACATCAGAAAGTGCGTGACGACTACTACGCCACCGTCATCGACAGCGTTGGTGATGGCGTCATTGTTGTAGGGAGCACCGGCCTCATTACGCTGTGCAATCCCGCAGCCGAGCAGATTACCGGGTTCTCGCAAAAGCAGGCTCAGGGAGCAGCGTTCAATAAACTGTTTACGCTTGAGACAACCCTGATCGAGATGCTTACCAAAACCATGAAGACCGGCATAACTATTTCAGACCATGAAAATGTCGTTGTGCGCTCAACGGGGAAAATCACACCGGTTGCCGTTACCTGCTACCCATTGGTCGAAGGGAGCGGTGAAAATATCGGGGCGATACTGACGCTCAAAGACATCACCTATATCCGTGAACTTGAAGCAGCCGTACGCCAGGCCGACCGCCTTTCCACCCTGGGAACTCTCGCCGCCGGATTGGCGCATGAAGTAAAAAATCCCTTGGGAGGCATTAAAGGTGCCGCCCAGCTTCTGGAACGCGAGTTCGATCCGGAAAGTGAGATGCTCGAATATACCCGGGTCGTCATTCGGGAAACGGAGCGGATTGACCATATTATCCGTGAGTTGCTGGAGCTGGCTTCTCCACGGGCCCTGAGGCTTGCTCCCGTCAACCTGCACAAGATCCTTGGTGATATATTGCTATTGCAGAAACAGGCCGTAGCCGATCGGGCGATCGCGTTTATTCAACATTTTGATCCCAGCATTCCGGATATCATGGCCGACGAGGAAATGCTGACCCGGCTGTTTCTGAACCTGATTTGCAATGCGATCGATGCTGTCGGTATCGACGGACGCCTGACGGTATCAAGCAGAGTTCTTTCCGACTATCGCATGACACAGAACGAGCGCAATTCACGAATGGTTGCCATCGAGGTAAGTGATGATGGCCCCGGGATTCCTCCACTGGATCTGGAAAATATCTGGACGCCGTTTTTCAGCACTAAATCGGGCGGCACCGGCCTGGGGTTGACGATCTGCCACAAAATAGTCTCGGAACATCGCGGCATGATCAAGGCAGAATCAGATCCGGGACATGGAACAAAATTTACGGTACTGCTGCCGCTGGTACGATAAACTGATGTAGGACCGCACCGGGCCTGGCTCCGCTTGGCCGATGCACGCGCTCCCCTACCAACAAAAGAGGTCCCCCATGCCGCTTAACAGAATACTGGTTGCCGATGATGAAGAGAGTATCCGCTGGGTACTTTCAAAAGCGCTCAAGCAGAAGGGGTTCAGCGTTGATCTGGCCCACGATGGCCGTCATGCATTGGAACTGATCAAAGACAACTGCTATGATCTGGCCATCCTTGACATCAAGATGCCCGGCATTACCGGACTTGATCTTCTGGACAAGGTCCGTGAACTGAACAACGATCTGCTTGTGGTCATCATGACAGCAGAAGCCAGCATGAGAAATGCCGTGGAAGCGATGAAACGGGGCGCGTACGACTATATCACCAAGCCGTTCGACCTGGACGTCATTGATGCCATCATCGAAAAAGTTGCCAAGGCCCGCGATATTGCCGGTCAGGTCACCACGCTCAAGCAGGAACTCAAAGATCGCTATCAGGTCGAAAAAAACATTGTCGGAAATTCGGCAGCCATGCAGGACGTTTACAAAACCATCGGCAAAGTAGCGGTAAGCGATGTCACCATTTTAATCCAGGGAGAGTCCGGCACCGGCAAGGAGCTGGTGGCACGTGCCGTCCATTTCAACTCGGAACGGCTCGGGAAACCTTTTGTAGCGATTAACTGCGCGGCCATTCCCCGCGACCTGCTCGAGAGCGAGCTGTTCGGCTCAGAGAAGGGTGCTTTCACCGGTGCAGGCGAGCGGAAACAGGGGAAATTTGAACAGGCGAATCACGGCACACTTTTTCTTGACGAGATTGGAGATATGCCGCTTGACCTGCAAGCCAAAATTTTACGGGTTCTCCAGGAACAGGAAGTCACCCGAATCGGCGGAAATCAGAATATAGCCGTTGATGTCAGAATTGTCGCCGCAACCAACCAGTCGCTGGCTGAAAAGGTTCGTCAGAAGGAGTTTCGCGAAGACCTTTACTACCGCCTGAATGTTGTACCCATCATCCTCGCCCCGCTACGGGAGCGACGCGACGATATTCCCGATCTGGCCGGCTACTTTCTGTCACGATCCTGCGCGGAAATGTCGGTTTCCCCCAAGCGCCTGACTGATGACGCCCTGGCGCTCCTGAAGTCATATTCATGGCCCGGCAACGTGCGCGAGCTTGAAAATGCCATCAAGCGCGCCGTTATATTATCAAATGACCCGCTGTTAACCGCGCATGATTTTGGGGGGCTGCTCCCGGCAAAAGACCTTCCGCAGGCCGGGACTCAGGAAACATCACTGGAAGAGTTGATTGATCTGAAGCTGCGATCCTGCATGAATGGCATAGAAGGGCTTGATAAGGGAGATATTTATGCCATGGTACTGGAACAGGTTGAACGTCCCCTGATTCGCCTTGTGCTGGAAAAATGCCGCTGGAATCAGGTAAAAGCAGCCGATGTGCTCGGCATCAACCGGAACACCTTGAGGAAAAAGATTTCAGAGTTACAGATAGAGATGAAGAGGGGCTGAATAACAGCCCCAGATCCTCTCAGACTATTTTCAGGTTTTCCAGCGCCTTGAGCGGCTGATTGTTAAACGACTGCCGTTTCTGGCAGGAGACCGGTTCCGGAGGTGCAGCCTCACAGGTTTCGTCCTGCACGCACCGCACCTCCTCTTCCCCGTCCAGCGCATCATCCATCCCGTTGCACTTGAAAAAATAGCGATCGTACAGCCGGTGGTGCGCGGTCCAGCGGGACGTCGAGGCGGTTTCTTTGGCGATATGAGCCTTGATGCCGTTAATCTTCGAGTCCATGTCATCCAGATAATTAAGGATTGTCGCCTCAACCGTCTTAGGGCGCTTGGGCGAACCGTATTCGTATTGACCATGGTGGGACAGCAACATATGCTTAAGCAGCAGCGCCAGCTCAGACGGAAACCCGTCCACCATGCGGATTTTTTCACCGACCAGCTCCACACCGATCGTGATATGCCCGAGCAACTTACCGGCGTCGGTATAATCAAAGGCCCGCTCAAAACTCATTTCATGAATCTTGCCGACATCGTGCAAGAGCGCCCCGACTACCAACAGGTCTTCATTAATGCCGCCATACAGTGGCACAATAGTCTTGACCAGCTTGACCAATGAGAGCGAGTGCTCCAGCAATCCTCCCAGATAGACGTGATGCATCCCCTTGGCAGCCGGAGCCTGGCAATAGAGCCCCATAAACGGCTCATCCGCCAGAAAGGCCTCCATCAGCCCTCTCAGATGAGGATTGACAATCATGGCGACCGTATTGCTCAACTCACTTCGCATTTCGGCACCGTCCCGAGGCGATTCGGGAAGAAAGTCAGCCAGCGTCACCTGATCCTCGGGCACCTTGGCTATTTCAGCAATGACGACCTGCATTTTGTTCATGTAGACCGAGGCCTTGCCACGCACCTTGACAAAATCATCCTTGTTAAACTGCTTGTCAAGCAGCTCCGTATTGTCCCAGATCTTCGCTTCGATGTCGCCGCTCTTATCCATCAGGCGCAGGTTCATATACGGCTTGCCGTTCTTGGCCATGGCCAAGATCTTATCCTTGACCAGAAACATGGCATTCACCGGATCACGATCTTTTATTTCACTAACGTATTGTTTTGACACGCGAGACTCCTCTTTGCTTGGAACGTTAAAAGAATTGCTACGCTTTATGCGATAGTTTACTTCATAAACCGACGCATCCGGTTTTTCAGAGTCAGCCATGGATACGAGTACGGCGACGTTACCACGATGAAGGATCAATAGACAAGAGCAGAATCAGCCGTATACAGTAATTGATGCTCCTGTCATTAAATTTTTGCTTGCCTTTGCAAAATAAAGCATATATGATGCTGGATTGTTATACCACACGAAACATCGGTATGGTGTCCGTTGTTTCTCTTTTGATCATCGCATTCTGCCCCCCCTGTATCTTCAATCATCTCCAATCCCGATTGAAACAAGCAGACCGTACGGCAGGCGAAGATTTATTGTCTGCCCGCACGTTACTGTTTTTACCTTTCCTGGAATCATCTGTTTGATTCCCCGGTTCGTGTGCGCTTTTATCTTTACACCGCTCCCAGAAAAGGAATCAACATGACGTTTGAAGAACTGGGCCTTAATCCGGCCATCCTCTCGGCGATTACCGCCTGCGGCTACACAACCCCGACCCCCATTCAGGAACAATCAATCCCTATCGTATTGGCAGGCAACGACCTGATCGCTACCGCCCAGACCGGAACTGGCAAAACTGCCGCCTTCGTACTACCCGCTCTTGAGCTGCTGACAAAAAAATCGGTACTCCCCGGTAAAGGGCCGCGTGTCCTGATTTTGGCCCCAACCCGTGAGCTGGCCGGCCAGGTAATGGAATCCGCCCGCAACTACGGTCGCGGTATCCGTCCCCGTTGCGGCTCACTGCTCGGCGGCATGCCCTACCGTGAGCAGCTGCGCCTGCTTTCCGCACCGGTCGACATCATTGTCGCCACCCCCGGGCGCCTCGTAGACCACATCGAACGCGGCAGCATCCGTCTTGACCGCCTGGAGATGCTGGTTCTCGACGAAGCCGACCGCATGCTCGATATGGGTTTCAGCGAAGACATCAACAAGATCGTTGATCGCACCCCAGCAAATCGCCAGACCCTGATGTTCACCGCCACCATGGAAGGTGATATCGCACGGCTGGCCGAAAAGATGATGCGTGAACCGAAGCGGATTCAGCTGGCTGTCAGCACTTCATCTCACGCACTGATTGAACAGCGCCTGCATGTCACCGACAACCTGAACCACAAAAAAGAGCTTCTCAATCACCTTGTCAGCGATTCCGAACTGACCCGTGCCATCATCTTCTCGGCCACCAAACGTGATGCCGACGAATTATCCCGTGAACTTTCCCGCAACGGCTACCCTGCAGCGGCCCTGCACGGCGATATGACTCAGATGGCCCGCAACAAGACCATCGATCGTATGCGCCGCGGCGGCATCCGCCTGCTCGTAGCCACCGACGTTGCTGCCCGCGGACTGGACGTAACCGGCATCAGCCATGTCATCAACTTTGACCTGCCGCGTTTTGCCGAAGACTATGTCCACCGCATCGGCCGCACCGGCCGTGCCGGAGCAACTGGAATCGCCATTTCATTCGCATCGGCTGGCGAGCGCAATTATCTGGAGCGCATTGAGCGTTTCATCGGAAAAAAACTGCCGGAGCTTCAGATTGTCGGGCATGAGCCGACAACCTCCATCAGAAAACCGACCGGTCGCAGCGGCGGCCCTCGGAAAAGCGGCCCCGGCGGGCCAGCAGGCCGCTTCGGCAAACCAGCCGGCGGACGTGACGGCCAGGCAAAATCGTGGAGTAAATCGGCAAAACCCGCAGGCAGCACCCCACGCACGGCACCTGCACCGCGCCACGAACCGGTGATTGAGTACCGCTCCAGACGCCCACAGGCGTAATCATACTCACTCCTATTATTTGCTATTAAAACAAGACCTCCGAAGTTTGAAAACTTTGGAGGTCTTGTTGTTTCTGCTCTTCTTGCCGAGTATTTGCTTCTTCAGTCTTCCTCTGGAGAATCGCTTTTTTTATCCAGATTCCCCTTCAACTGCCCACACGCGGCGGATATATCCCCTCCCCGGCTGTCGCGGGTAATGACCGTCACATGGCGGTCAATCAAATAGGTGTGGAAAGCATCAATCGCAGCCTGGGTTGGGGCCTTGAAGCCGCACCCTTCATGTTCATTGAACGGAATCAGGTTGACCTTGTTGGGAATATCACTGATCAGCCTCAGCAGCCGCTTAGCATCATCCAGCGAATCATTTACTCCACCCATCATGACATATTCGAAGGTAACCTTGCGACGGCCGGGGAGTGGAAATTCACGGCAGGCCTGAAGCAAGGCCTTGATCGGGTAACGCCGATTGACCGGCATGATCCGGTTGCGCAGTTCGTCTGTCGTGGCATTAAGTGACACCGCCAGATTGACGTTCGGTATTTCCCGCCCCAACCGCTCCATTTCCGGCACCAGACCACAGGTTGAGACCGTTACCCGTCGGTTGGAGAGCTGCAGCCCATTCCCATCAATCATGATCTGGATCGCCGGGATAACATTATCAAGGTTATGCAGCGGCTCGCCCATTCCCATCATGACGATGTTCCGTATTTCTTCGCCGCTTTCACGCACATCATGCCTGACGGCCATGATCTGGTTGACAATCTCGGCCGTGGTCAGGTTGCGCGTCAGCTTGAAGGTGCCGGTCAGGCAAAACTCGCATGCCATGGCACAGCCGACCTGAGAAGAAATACACACGGTGTTGCGCCCTTCGATCGGGATCAGCACCGACTCAACCGCATGGCCGTCTCCCAGATTGAAGAGGTATTTACGCGTCCCGTCGTTTCCTACTTCCACAGCCTCGGCTTCCAAGTTGCTGATATATGCTGTTTCGGCCAGTTCAGCCCGCAGCTCTTTGGAGATATTGGTCATCTCCTCAAAAGTGCGGACGTCATGCTGATACATCCATTTAAATACCTGGAGGGCACGAAAGCGTTCTTTTCCCTGCCCCTGGAGAAATTGTTCAAGAGCCGGCAGGGTCAGGTTTTTAAGGTCGGTTTTAGGTTTCATTTACTTCCTGCTCCAAAAAGGTGCTACCGGCGGGGATACCGTCATTAATGATTAAAGGCCAGTTGGCCGTACTGCGGCAGTATCGATGGCCAGTTGCACATGTTCATAAAGCTCCACAACTTTCCCGAGCATCTCGGAGCGGTCAAGAGTACTTGTAGGCATATCTAATGGTTCATAGCGAAAGCGCACCGCATAAACATTAAGCAGCAGCAAACCTTTGAACCGGCGGATGTCGCACCCCTGTTCGCGAAGGCTCAGGAGTAGAACGTGAATATCATGGACAAATCCGTAGCTCCCCCCGGCAACCGTTATCCACGCCTTGAGGGTTTTTTCTACCGCCTGCTGGGCATGAAAACCAAAAATTTCGTCATCAGCCGATTCCGGTGACAGTAATGATTTCATGGCTTTGATGTCCTTGGCCGCCATCACCACCATCTGACGCGCCTGATCAACTCCGTTCATAAAGAACCTTTCCATCCTTGAGAGCATGGGCAATTACGTGATTACGCACATCCTTCCACTGATCGATCTCTTCTGGAGAGTACACCAGGAAATCAAGCGGGATATTGTAATCGAAACACACCTCCCAGAGCTTTACCATCTCGGACTCTCTGGTTCGTCGCGCATTAAAAGGACCATCCTCGACAACCAGAAAATCAAGGTCGGAATCGTATCGCGCCGTTCCATTTGCGTATGAGCCGAATAGAATCACCTTGTTGGGATTGACCTCTCGTACAATTGTTTCTGTCATTTCCTTGAGAAGTTCCTCTGTTACCTGGAGCATGATTGTCTCCTTAAGTTGGCTTAATACCCACTATTTTAAATGCCTCATTCCTATTTCGTTTCCGGAACAGCCTCCGCCGGCACTGCCGGCTGGGAAGTGCCGGCAGGGTCCGTCTGCTCACCTGAAGCATCCCTCCCCGTCTCCGGTGTTTTTTCCTGCTGTTCTTCAGCCGGTTTTTCAACGGGCTCCAGCTCCTGTTTGGCTGATGACGGCTCAGTAAAGATTGGTGGCGTGCTGATCACCTTATCAACCTTCTTCTGCAACCGGCCGACGTTGGGCGATTCGGCCAGAGCGGTCTGATACTCGCCCGCATCAAGGACACCTTTTTGCCGCAGCAGGCGTAGAATCATATCGGAGCGCTTGAGCACCTTATGCAGGTTTTTGTAGGGATTATACGCCAGACGCGGACCGGGGAGCATGGCGGCCAGAAAAGCGCATTCGCGCGGCGTCAGGGCCGAAGCCGGCTTGCCAAAATAATACTCTGCCCCGTGGCCGATACCGTAGATCATCGGCCCCAACTCGACCACGTTCAAATACAACTCGATGATGCGCCCCTTGGTCAACTCCTGCTCCATCCGGTACGCCAGGTAGATCTCTTTCAACTTGCGGGTAATAGTTTTTTCCCGCGACAGGAACAGGTTCTTCGCTGCCTGTTGGGTAATTGTCGAAGCGCCCCGCTTCAGGCTCTTTTTTTCCAGATCATACTTGATGGCATTTTTGATCGCCTTGACATCAAAACCTTCGTGTTTGTAAAAGTTGGAGTCCTCCGCCAGAATCACCGCCCACTTCATTTCGGCCGGAATTCGCCCGGACGGTGTCCAGTAGCGGTTCTTCGGACCGACCACAAACGGATGGTAATTTCCATGCCAGTCCTTGACCTGAATGGTCGTGTTGAACTTCTTATCGGCCAGCTCGGAGACCGGCGGCATCAGGGCAAGCGATATGCCGATATAGGTAAGATAGGCAATTAATGCCACTAGTATGTAGAAGAACAGTTTTTTCACGCTAACATGCCTTAACTATCAGATTTCATGCATATTCTTGTTCTCAAGCTTGGCACAGCGCCTTATGACCTGGGAAACTTACAAAAGCGGGACCCTGGCCTGGGTCCCGCTTTTTGTATCACCATATAAATTTCTGATGGTTATTTTACTATCCGTATACCAGGAACAAACAGAATTTTATCAAACGTTTTATTAAGAGTCTTACTCTTGAAGTTAATCATCGGAGGATTGTCAGGATATTCGATCTTGTCGCCCACTGCAACTTTAAATTCAGGCAGAGCCAACCATGTTTTCTGGCCTTTTTCGTCTGCAGCCTCCACATAGGTATAACCACCGGAATCCATAGTTTGAGTCACTGTCCCTTTTTTACCTGATCCAGCCGGTATCTCCTGAGCCTTCATCCCCAGATGCGGATCAGCGCCACCAGGGGTTATACTGGGGTGACCGGCCGGCAATTGCCCCTGCTGGGCAGGTATTGCTTCAGTCTTAGGTTTATCCCTGCACCCTGCAATGGCGAGTGCTGCAACAGCAAGCAGTAACAAAATATTTTTATTCATCAGTATCCACCTTAGTTCGAGTTTTTTATTTTTACCACGTTTTTGAAAGCTAATCCAACTCAAAATATACAAAAAGCACCCGGAACCCACCCATGTGGAATGAGATGCATAGTGCAAAAACTATTTTTTTGTTTCTGGATTGTCAAAGCGTTGCGATTCAGCCGAGACCAGTTCCATGGTCACATTTCCCAACTGAGTAGAAGTTTCCAACTTTACCGGCACCCTGTTCTCATCGTTGGTGACCCAGATAAGCATATCTCCTGTCCTCTTAAAAATCACGCCTTTCTGCTGGACATGACGCAGCAGCAAGGTATCCACCTTCTTAAAATTACGAAGCCGAATCTGCTCCTCACGCACTATTTCAATCGGTACGGGAGCATAGGTATCACCGTCGTAAATATGCAGTATTTCAGCTTTTCCGATCTGTAGCGCCCGGTTTCGGAGATAATAGAATGAGGAAAGGGTATCAAGCACGTCACTGGTCGGGACTGTTTCATTTGAGTATCGCTTCCGGGTACGGTCGATCCAGAATACGCGCTTGTCGCGAAGAGAGATAGTAAAACCGATGTCGCTACTAAAAGCACCCTCCTTTTGCTTGACATTGGTAATAATAAAATTGCCGCCAATGTGCCTGGTCTCGATGATGTCATCGACAGGGTAAATGCTTGACAGGGCGGTATTTGACCTCGTTCTCAGAGTAATCCAGACCTCACCGTTTTTGTTCTTTGCCTCCAGCTCCATGTTTCCCACCGGAAGGCCCTGCAGGCTGACCAGATAAGAGAGTTTTTCATTTTCAGACGTCAGAAATTCCCCGGCATTTCTTAATGGGGGAGTAATTGCGAAGAGAGCATGTCGTGGGATAGCCGGTTGTGGCTTTTTTGTCGGTTCTATGCTCCGGGTAATAGTGTCATTTTCTTCCGTGCCAACGGCCGCAGGCTTAACAGGCTTCTGTTCGACCAGGCTCTTCTCCTGCACTGCCGGAGGTGTACTCACCTCCTCGCCCTGTACCGGGGCATGGCTCCCTTCATTGGTTACATCTTCCACAACTTTGTCAGCAAGGTTACTCTTCTGGCCGACAGGGTTCATAACCGGAGCGGCGCAATTACGTTGCTTTATCAAGTCAACCATTACGGCCTGTAGCGGGTTGACTGGCGGGCTAAAATGGTAGCTCCCGAACCGTCCCAACGAAAACAGTACGAGCAGATGCACCAAAATTGACAAACCAATAAAGGTAGAAAATGTACGGATCTTGTTTGGATGTATATTCATCTGCTTGATATCTCGTTATTAACGTTACTATGTGCGTAAAAGTTTTATTTCATCAGAAAGTGCTGCTGTCAACAGGCTATTCACGCGACCCGTCCCTACGGTTATTTTTTAAACTTCGCATTCTCGATGATGGCGTTGTAACGGTACCCTCCGCCAAAGTCGCGGTCTTTTGCCAAAACACCACTGACGGTAACAACATCGCCCACGTCCGCCAAGCCCTCGGAGGTGCAGACCAAATCATAGGTGCCCTTTGTTTGGGAACCGGTGCCGTCCTGAATATGAATCCAATTTCTTTTTAAGATGCCGGACGACACCTTGACAACCTTGCCCCTGACAACGACCTTCTTCTTGTCAAGTTTAGTGCTGTTTTTAAACGCCTCTTCGACGGTGATTGCATTGGCGCCGGTTGCCTTTTTGCACTCCAGATGCCCCGACGAACCCGCCTCCTACTCCATACCGGGACTTCGAGTCATCCCCTTGTCATCGATCGCCTCTCTCCCTTCCCCGGCGGGGCCAAACCGGATGTAAACCGAACGTGCATTGTTGGTAGCAATCGATTGATCCTTACTGTAATCGCTATACGGCTCGCCAGAGCGTCGGCATACCTGGACGCCCGACCATGCCGCCGAGAGCCCGGCGTCGCTCCAGCGGCACGCCAGGCCGCTTCATGAGCCATCCCGGATGGGCTTGCACGTCGCATCACCTCTGGCCTCATCCTCTGCTCTTTACCATTCAATCCGACCGCCAATGCAAGCATTCAGCAAGGTGCTCTTTTTGTTCTGTGGCGGTCAAAAGCCAGTTTGAGATCCCTATCGCATGGCTCCGCTACAGGGGGCCCCCCTACCGGCCTGACATTCGCGGACCACGCCCCGTCACGCGTGGCGCCGCCGGGCAGACATCCCGGCGAACGGCGACCTCCCCGAACGGCCGGTACCCGACTCCCCGAAATGTCTCGGCCGATGCGAATCCCCGACGAGGCCGCTC
>JABBNX010000087.1 GCA_019352135.1 Pseudomonadota bacterium | reverse complement strand
TTTATGTTTCTGTTTTTATTAGGTTTTAAGTTCCCGCAAAGCGGTTTAGTTCAACAGTAATTAAGCCACACCTTTTTTCATGCGATTCTTCTCGTTACTTTTGGAGACAATTACTCGGGAAATGGCTGTGGTATTTCCCAATGGCCTCTGGTGACACGACTGTTGGTTCTTTCCCATAAAGATATTCAAGCCGCAATTTCTTCACCGTCGCGTACCTGGCAGCGACTCCTTCGCAAAGTACGCCATTGCCTTTTTTAAGATTTCACTCTCGAGGCGGGATTCAGCCAACTCCTTGTGAAGTCGCGACATTTCAGCTTCCCCACCCTCTTCATCAATAAAAGCCAGCACCCCATCGTGCTTTGCACCCGGGGCAGACCGGCATATCCGCTTCGTACATCTTCCGTATCAGCCGCATAGTTGGCGCGGCGCCTCGCAGAAGTCTCTGCCAGGTCCCATGTAAGCGTTATGTGAGGCTGCGCACCGAGAACTCTGTATTAAAAACCTTACACTAGTGTTGGACCAGCTTACACAACCTATCGTCCCGGCATGTAGCTCTTGCAATAAATTCAATTAATTCATTCTGTTATGCATTGGAACACTCTTTGCTGTCTCATGGTATTGGAGCGTTAACGGCATTATTCTCTGCAAATAGCGCAGAAACTACTTTCTTTTGCGACGAGGAGAAAATGCAATGAAATCCAGTACAAAGGATCAGGATGAAGGCACGCGTCACGAACTGACGAGTAAGATCAAGGAGATCGCTTATGAGCAATGAAAAGACCACGAGTAATTCCGGGAAACGCACACAGGACAAGAGTTCGGCCCCATACAGCGATCCACAGCTGGCGGCCGGCGGCGAGCTGCACCAGATCGCTGGTGGAGAGCACCCCATACTCACCACAAATCAGGGTGTCGCGCTTGCTGATAATCAGAACTCGCTCAGGGCCAATCCGCACGGCCCTACCCTTCTGGAGGATTTCATCCTCCGCGAAAAAATCACCCATTTCGATCACGAGCGAATCCCTGAGCGTATCGTCCACGCGCGAGCGACGGGCGTGCATGGATTCTTCGAGTTGACCGCCTCGCTGCAGCAGTACACCACCGCCAGGATACTCACCGAGGTCGGTGAGAAGACCCCCGTGTTTACCCGGATTTCTACCGTCGCCGGCGGTGCGGGGTCGGTAGACACCCCGCGTGACGTACGCGGATTTGCCGTCAAGTTTTACACCAAGGAAGGCAACTGGGACCTGGTCGGCAACAACGTCCCGGTATTCTTTATTCAGGATGCCATCAAATTCCCCGACCTCATCCATGCCGTAAAAATGGAACCAGACCGCGGCTTTCCGCAATCGGCGACCGCGCACGACACCTTCTGGGATTACATTTCGCTCACGCCGGAATCGATGCATATGGTGATGTGGATCATGTCGGATCGTACCCTGCCGCGTTCGCTCCGGATGATCGAAGGCTTTGGTGTGCATAGTTTCCGGCTGATTAACGACGCCGGTAAATCAACCTTCGTCAAATTCCACTGGCGTCCCAAACTCGGTTTGCAGTCCACCATTTGGGATGAGACCGTCAAAATTTGCGGCGCTGACCAGGACTACCACCGCCGCGATATGTTCGACGCCATCGCGGCTGGAAATTTCCCCGAATGGGAATTTGCGGTGCAACTTTTTACGCAGGAAGAAGCGGACAAATTCCCGTTCGATCATCTGGACGCGACCAAGCTGATTCCCGAAGAACTGGTGCCCCTGAAAGTGATCGGCCGCATGGTGCTGGATCGCTGGCCGAACAATTTTTTCGCTGAAACCGAACAGGTTGCGTACTGCCCCGGCAACATCGTGCCGGGCATCGATTTCTCTAATGATCCACTGTTGCAGGGGCGACTCTTCTCCTATATCGACACGCAGCTTTCACGCCTCGGTTCACCCAACTTCCACCAGCTTCCGATCAACGCTCCCAAGTGTCCGTTCGGAAACCAGCAACGCGACGGGCACATGCAGATGGAGCAAACGGCGGGGCGTGTTGCCTATGAGCCGAACTCCCTGTCGGACACCTCTCCTCGCGAATCGCCTGCCACCGGTTTTCACAGCGCTACGATACCTGAAACCGGCGAAAAAGGACGCATCCGTGCCGAGAGTTTTGCCGACCACTACAGTCAGGCGCGGCAGTTTTATCTCAGCCAGACCGGGTATGAACAGGCGCACATCGCCTCCGCACTGGTATTTGAACTCTCCAAGGTCGAACATCTGCACGTGCGTGAGGCGATGGTCGGCCACCTGCGACATATCGAAGAGAATCTCGCCAAGCGAGTAGCAGCAGGTCTTGCACTGGACAAACTGCCTGATGCGCCGGCGGCAGCAGCGCCCGTGAAAGAGATGAAGCCTTCGCCCGCACTGCAGATCATCGGCAAGATGAAAGATACGCTGGCGGGGCGTGCGATCGGCATCCTGATTGCTGACGGTTCAGACGGTGCTGTTATCGAGAAGATTAAAAAGGCCGCAATCGATGCGGGTGCGACCGTAAAGATCGTTGCCCCCAAAGTGGGGGGCGCGAAGCGTGCCGATGGCTCGATGCTGGCTGCTGAAGGTCAACTGGCCGGCACCCCTTCCGTGCTGTTCGACGCGGTCGCCGTCATCCTCTCTGACGAAGGCGCAAAAGAACTGTCGCTGGAGTGTGCCGCGATCGATTTTGTGCGCGATGCGTTTGGCCATCTAAAGGCGATTGCCGTCGACAAAGGGGGCCAGACGCTTTTGAAAGCAGCAAATGTCGGGCGGGATGCGGGCATCGTGGATAGCAACAACACCGGCGCATTCATTGCTGCGGCAAAGACGCGTCAATGGGAGCGGGAAAAGTCCGTGCGGACATTGGCATAAGCGCCTGTTGGCAGTGTTTGAAGAGTCAGGGAGTGTGGAGTGCGGCCAAGACAGCAGGAAACGGTACGATTTTGAACAGAATCAACATTGCTCCTACAGAGCTACATACATAAACAATGGAGGTATTTCATGAATCGAACACTACTACTTTCGGTGCTGATCCTGTGCAGTGCGGCAGTGGCTGATGCCGATACCTACAAATGGACTGACGACCAGGGAGTGGTCAATGTAACAAATGATCCCGCCCAGATCCCTTCCAGGTACCGCGGCAAAGCGCTGAAGACAAGGGAAATCAACACCCCCGCCGGACAGCAGGAGGAAAATGTACTCAAGGACGAACTCGCTACGCCCCGGAGCGTGACGACACCAGACAGCGGTCAATCAACGCCGCCACCAGCGGGTATGCCGCCGCCAGCGCCACCGCCACCAGCACCAGTGGCAGTACCAGCAGCACCAGTGGCAGTACCAGCAGCACCAATGGCAGTACCAGCAGCACCAGTACCAGCAGCACCGCTGGGTGCTCAACCAACACCGTCACCAGGAATGAAACAGCCTGCGCCGGCACAATAAGGCCGCAACATACTCTCTATTTCTGACTGACTAAACGCACGAACAAAATCAAGGAGGAAACATCATGGCGTACACGGCGAAAGAGTATGCAAAACTTATCGGGATGGCGGGCTTCAGCGACACGCTGCTGAAAAACCACTTTACCCTCTACCAGGGATATGTGACCAATACCAACAAACTGCTCGATACCATTGAACAGATGCTGAAAGAAGGAAAGGCCGCCAATCCCGAATTTGCGGAACTGAAGCGGCGGCTCGGCTGGGAATTTAACGGCATGCGGCTCCACGAATACTATTTTGAAACGCTGGGTGGAAACGGGGCGGTCGATGTCAACAGTCGCCTTGCGCGTAAAAAAATTGAGGATTTTGGCAGCATCGAGGCATGGCAAAAGGATTTCATGGCAACAGCAGCCATGCGCGGGATTGGCTGGGTCGTTATGTACCAGGACATTGTCAGCGGCAGACTCTTTAACTTCTGGATCAATGAGCATGATCAAGGTCATCCGGCCGGCTGCATGCCGATACTGGTGTTGGATGTCTTTGAACATGCCTTCATGCTCGATTACGGCCTGAAACGAGCTGATTATATCGAGGCTTTTTTCAAAAACGTTGACTGGAAAGCGGTCGAGGCCCGGCTTAAATAATCAGGACCAGAAAAGGAGGAAGTCATCATGAAAGCAGTCGTTTATCGAGGTCCTCGCGAAGTAGTCGTCCAAAAAGTCCCGGATGCCAAGATTGAAAAAGCAACCGATGTGCTTGTGAAAATTACGACGACGAATATTTGCGGTTCAGATCTGCATATGTATGAAGGCCGAACCAGTATGGAGCACGGCAGAATCTTCGGGCATGAGAATCTTGGCACGGTCGTCGAGGTCGGCAGCGCGGTAGACCGCGTCAAAGTGGGAGATTGGGTCTGCCTGCCGTTCAATATTGCTTGTGGTTTTTGCGAAAATTGCGAACGTGGGCTCACAGGGTTCTGCCTCACTGCCAACCCCGGCATTGCGGGCGCAGCGTATGGCTTCGCAGGCATGGGGCCGTATAGCGGCGGGCAGGCAGAGCTATTACGTGTGCCTTATGGCGACTTCAACTGTCTGGTACTCCCGCCCGATGCTGAGGAAAAGGAAAATGATTACGTTATGTTGTCCGATATCTTTCCAACCGGTTATCACGCCACTGAACTTGCAGGCGTGCTGGCAGGCGATTCGGTTGTCATTTACGGCGCCGGGCCGGTCGGCCTTATGGCGGCGTACTCCTCGATAATCAAAGGTGCCGGCAAGGTCATGGTCGTGGACATGCACAAGGACCGACTGGCATTGGCAGAAAAAATCGGTGCTATCGCGGTCGATGACTCGGATGGGTCTGGCGTCGAACAGGTCATGGCGCTGACCGCCGGCCAGGGAGCGGATCGGGGGTGCGAATGCGTGGGCTATCAATGCTGCAACCACAAAGGGCATGAGGTGCCAAACCTGACGATGAACAATCTGGTGAAAACGGTGCGTCCGACGGGCGGTATCGGGGTTGTGGGGGTTTTCATACCGGAAGACCCTCTCGCTAAAGATATATTGGCCAAGCAAGGTCAGATTGCCTTCGACTTTGGACAGTTTTGGATCAAGGGCCAGCACATGGCGACTGGTCAAGCAAATGTAAAAGCATACAACCGCAAGTTGTGTAAGCTGATCGCAGAGGGAAAAGCGAAACCGTCCTTCATCATCTCGCACGAATTGCCGCTAGACCAGGCGGCCGAAGCTTACAAAAACTTTGATGCACGCAAAGCGGGCTGGACCAAGGTCATCCTTAAACCGGGACAGTGATACCAGAACACAGGGATTATGACCCGGGACTTCGTTGTGGGAGAAGGGCTGAGCGGGGTCGAGAATAGAAATGACGATAGAATTGTGTTTATCTCTCTGGGCATGGTGGACGGTAAAACTGAAAAAATCTTCTGTTTGCTCGAAAACATTTCGCCTGGTGGAGCACCATATCAAGGAGGAGGAGAGCAAGGTATTCAAGAGCTCGCAAAAGGCATTGGACCAGGACGAGATTCAAATTGTAGCTTGTTAATACTCGTTCGTAAGCATGGAGCAGATCCAATAAGAAATCTGTTTGGCTGAAAACAACTGATACCGCGGTGTTCGATGGGTACCTATTATGAAGCTGAAGCGACAATATTCTATCGGAGCCGAATTGCAGCCGAGCGGCGGTACGCATTTTCGAGTATGGGCGCCTCGCCCGAAGAAACTGGAAGTACTCCTGGAGGCTGGTTCTGGAGCGCCGGCGGCCATTGAGCTTAAAAAGGAGAAGGACGGATACTTTGCGGGCCTGGTTCCTCAGGCTGCTGAGGGTACCGACTATCGCTTCCGGCTGGATGACGCCGGTTGCTTTCCTGACCCGGCTTCGCGGTATCAGCCGGACGGGCCCTCCGGAGCGTCTCAGGTGATGGACCCATTGGCTTTCACGTGGAGCGACAGTGGCTGGCAGGGTGTCGAATTAAAAGGTCAGGTTATTTACGAAATGCATATCGGGACCTTCACGAGAGAAGGGACATGGCAGGCAGCCCGGCAAGAACTTGCGGAGTTGGCTGACTGTGGAATCACCCTGCTCGAAGTGATGCCTGTGGCCGAATTTCCCGGTCGTTACGGATGGGGTTACGATGGAGTCGGGATATTTGCTCCGATTCACCTGTATGGCGAGCCGGACGATTTCCGCAGTTTTGTGGATGAGGCTCATCGCCTTGGATTGGGAGTTATTCTCGACGTGGTGTACAACCATTTTGGTCCCGACGGCAATTACCTGAAAGAGTTTTCACCTGACTATTTCACCGACAAATATGAAGGAGAGTGGGGTCAGCCCATCAACTTTGATAGCGAGAAGGCTGGCCCGGTGCGCGAATTCTTCCTCACGAATGCCGCTTACTGGATAGAGGAGTTCCATATCGACGGCTTGCGACTGGACGCCACACAGGCGATTTTCGATGCCTCGCCGGAAAACATCATCACGGCTATTGGGAAGCGCGTGCGGGAAAAGGCGCGGGGACGGAGCACAATTATCGTGGCTGAGAACGAGCCACAGCTCACAAAGCTGGTGCGTCCGATTAAAAACGGCGGTTACGGTCTGGACGCTCTCTGGAACGACGACTTCCATCACAGCGCCATGGTTGCGATGACCGGGCACAACGAAGCCTACTACACAGACTACCTGGGCAAACCGCAGGAATTCATATCGATGGTAAAGTACGGCTATCTCTTCCAGGGGCAGCGATACAAGTGGCAGAAACAACGGCGCGGCACACCCGGTCTCAGGTTTCCTCCGGAAAGATTCGTGACGTTTATTCAAAATCACGACCAGATCGCCAATTCCGGCTCTGGCAAGCGGGTGCAATTCCTGACTAGCCCCGGGCGGCTGAGGGCGATGACAGCGCTCATGCTGCTCACACCCGGAACCCCTATGCTTTTTCAAGGGCAGGAGTTCGCATCATCAAGTCCGTTCCATTATTTTGCGGACCACAACCCTGATCTCTCCAAGCTGGTAGGAGAAGGGCGAGCTAAATCTCTGGCGCAGTTCCGCAGTCTGGCGACAGCCGATATGTTGCCATACTTGGCCGACCCGACGAAACGCTCGACATTCGAGCGCTGCAAGCTTGATTTCAGCGAGCGTGAACGCAACCGGCGCACCTACGATCTTCATAGGGACCTGCTCCGTTTGCGTCGAGAGGATTCCGTCTTCAGCGCCCAAACAACGGGCGGTGTGGATGGGTCTGTGCTCTCAGAGGAGTGTTTGCTGTTGCGTTTTTTCGGCGAGGAGGGCGACGACCGCCTGCTGCTGGTGAACTTCGGCGCGGACCTGCATCTGGACCCAGCTCCGGAACCACTGCTGGCGCCACCGGATGGAACTACATGGATAACGTTGTGGTCAAGCGAAGCTCCCCGTTACGGCGGCACCGGGACTGCCCAGCTCGATTCCGAAGACAACTGGCGTATCCCGGGGCATGCCGCTGTAGCTTTGCGGCCAGAAGCAACGGAGGAAAATGGTCATGACTAACCTGATCCGAGTTATCCACAATAGAATGTTCAGCGATGCGAAATCTGATCCCCACATGCTGCAGGAATGGCTGGTCACCAACGGGCTTGGCGGATATGCATCGGGAACTGTGACCGGAGCCATTACTCGGCGCTATCACGGGCTCTTGATCGCCGCATTGCCTAATCCGCTGGGCCGCATGATGATGCTGAATGGACTCTCCGAGCGCCTGCGCCTGCCGGACGGACGCGTGATGTATATGGGCGCGGAGGAGCTCACCGGTATCTCCCCGGAGGTGATCCTTGCTGTCAGTGAGTTTCGCCTGGAAGCCGGGCTGCCGGTGTGGCGCTATGAAATGGATGGGTTCGTACTCGAAAAACGGGTTTTCCTTCCCTACCGGCAGAACTCAGTGCACCTGACATATCTGTTGCTCTCCGGACACGGCAAACTGCGGTTAGGACTTAGACCGGCCCTGCATTTCCGTTCGCATGATGCGCTCGTCGGCGAGCGACGCTCGACTCACTATAAATTATCCGCAGTTGAGGACCAGTTCGAAATCACCGGAGCTGAGGGACTGCCGGCGCTGCGGCTCATGGTTCACGGTCCTGCGACGGCATTTACATTCGACCGTAAGGAATCAACACTGATTCCCTATCGCACCGAGCGCGACCGTGGATACGAGTGGCAGGGATCACTTTGGAGCCCCGGTTATTTTCGTGCTGACCTGGGCGAAGGTGACCGGACAACACTTGTGGCTTCAACCGAGGAGTGGAGTACGATCAGCTCACTGTCACCGGAAGCGGCATTTCGTGCTGAACTGGATCGCCGCAAGCTGCTGCTGGACGCCGCTCCGTCACAAGCACGGACGGGACCGGCCGCGGAACTTGTGCTCGCGGTCGATCAATTTCTCATCACGCCCGTCGGCCGAGCGGAAGATGTAACGCGCATGCGCGCCTCAGGCGATGAAATTCGGACCGTTATTGCCGGGTACCCCTGGTTCACGGACTGGGGCCGCGATACAATGATCAGCCTCGAAGGACTCACGCTCATGACTGGCCGTCAAAACGAGGCGGGCTGGATCCTGCGGACGTTTGCCAATTACGTGCGTGATGGGCTGATCCCCAATATGTTCCCCGAAGGCACGAGGCAAGGCCTTTATCACACCGCCGACGCCTCCTTGTGGTTTTTCCACGCCATGCACCGATACGTGCGAATGACGAACGATCGCTCGACATTGAAGCTGGTGCTGCCCAAGCTGCTGGACATTATCGAGCATCACAGGAACGGCACGCTGTTCGGTATCGGCATGGACCCAAAGGACGCGTTGCTGCATCAGGGACAGCAAGGATATCAACTCACCTGGATGGACGCCAAGGTGGGAGACTGGGTGGTGACGCCGCGGAGGGGCAAAGCGGTGGAGATCAACGCGCTCTGGTACAACGCGCTGCGGTTAATGGCGGTGTGGTTGGAGGAAGAGAACCAGGAAGCCGCCATGAACCTCATGAAAGAAACGGCTGATCGTGTGCGGGAGTCTTTCAATCAGCGGTTCTGGTGTGAACAGGGGGGCTATCTCTACGATGTAGTCGATGCAGAAAACGGTGGAAGCGACGACGCGTGCCGTCCGAACCAGATTTTTGCAATCTCGCTCGACTACCCTGTGCTCGACGAAGTTCGATGGAAGCAAGTAATGGACGTGGTAACGGATCGCCTGCTGACACCCGTTGGGTTGCGTTCTCTCGCGCCCGGGAATCCGGATTACAAAGCGAAATATTACGGAGACCTGCGCGCTCGAGATGCAGCATACCACCAGGGCACAGTGTGGGCTTGGCTCATCGGGCCTTATGTGGATGCGTGGCAAAAGCTGAATCCGGGCAAAGAGGCGGCGGCCCGGCAATTCCTGACAGGCTTGGTGGCACACCTGGACGAAGCCTGCATCGGCTCGGTCAGCGAGGTTTTCGATGCCGAAGAGCCATACACGCCGCGCGGGTGCGTCGCCCAGGCGTGGAGTGTGGCGGAGCTGCTGCGCTGCTGGGTGAATACGGCATGATAATGGGATTGCTCCAGCCACGTTTATTTTAAAAAATACTATCTGGCGACAATCATCGACCGCCTGGCGTGACTTTCAGCTGAGAGGAGTAAATCATGGAATTCGAATACACTGATCATGAGTATAAAGTGGAGTGTTCCGAAGGATGCGGAGAGATAACAGGCTGGCTGCAAAGCAGATTTCTTGCCGAGCAAGCGATTAAAAACCATGCAAAAGAAAACGCACACAAATGTCAGATAATAGAAAGAATGAGGCCTGAGATAAAACGTTGACAACAGGACGAAAAGGATCGGCCCAAGAACCAGACCGAACATGATCAACATGATGTGACCTGTTAATTATGCCAAAGTTAAAATTGGTCCAATCATTGGTAAGGTCCGGTAACGTGTTGAGGAGTGTGAGTCTGAATGAAAACCAAACCTGATATTTCACCAGAAACGCCTCCGGATTCCGGTGATACACCGGTCGGATCCGACCACGATCAAATCACCCAGAATATCGAGGCCGTGCTGGATTTCTACTCACGCGAATATCAAAAAATAAGCCATTCGCAACGTATCCTGGAGCGCATTAGCCGTTTTTTAGGGCAGCCGATTTTTCTTGGCATAATTATGTTCTTTGTTGCGTTCTGGATACTCGCTAATGTCGCATTACGACAATTAGGTATGGCTGAATTCGATCCGGAACCGTATTTCTGGCTGCAAGGGGTTGTCGGCCTGGGCGCATTGCTTACCGCGACCGTAGTTCTGTCAA
Source organism: Pseudomonadota bacterium (assembly GCA_019352135.1). Classification (GTDB taxonomy): domain Bacteria; phylum Desulfobacterota; class Desulfuromonadia; order Geobacterales; family Pseudopelobacteraceae; genus JACRCG01. The sequence continues at coordinate 4,967 of JABBNX010000087.1, read as the reverse complement.
AGCAGAACCGGCTAACCAAACTCGAGGAACAGCGGGCACATTTGGACTTGAAAGTCATGTTACTGACTGAGCAGAAGACGGCCAAACTAATCAACCTGTTGGAAGAACTACGGCGTGATTTGCCAAATGTCAGAAACCGTCATGATCCCGAGGCGGCAGAACTGCAGCAGTCGATGAATCCTGAACTTGTGCGTGGCGCACTGAATGAACGCAGCGAGCGGACAAAAAAGTGAAGCAGCTCAAGTCCATTGCCGAAGAGATACAGTTGAAACTTAAAAAAATAATCGAACAGTTGTAGCGTGAGTCAGCCCACAAGGGAGATGAAACATGTCTGCCAAACCGGATACGGAGAAAGTGCAGCATACAGATCCCGTCTGTAACATGACGGTATCAAATGATTCTGCATACTCATTCGAGTATGCCGACAAACAGTATTTTTTCTGCAGTGAACATTGTCTGCTTAAATTCAAGGAACACCCGGAACTGTATCCGGATAAAAAAACGTCCTCACCTGTTGAAACGAATGGAGAGGCAGGCACCTACACCTGCCCCATGCATCCTGAAGTGATACAGGACCATCCCGGCAGTTGCCCCAAGTGCGGCATGGCGCTGGAACCGGCTACGTTCAGCGGTGAAGAAAAAAATGAAGAGCTGATCGACATGAACCGCCGCTTCTGGGTCTGCACCGCGCTCTCTGTGCCGGTGTTTTTTTTGGCCATGATTGCCGATATGATGCCGGCCTGGCTGCCGGACCGGCTTTCGATGCACGCGGTTCAATGGTTTGAATGTGCGCTGGCGACACCGGTTGTTTTATGGGGCGGCTGGCCGTTTTTTGTGCGCGGCTGGCAATCGGTCAGAACCTGGAATCTCAACATGTTCACCCTGATTGCGCTGGGTGTCTCGGTCGCCTGGAGCTACAGCATGGTGGCCCTCCTCTTCCCGGGGATTTTCCCGCCAATCATGCAGATGCATGGCGGTCTGGTAGCGGTTTATTTCGAAGCCGCGGCAATGATTACGGCACTGGTCCTGCTGGGGCAGGTGCTTGAATTGCGTGCCCGGTCACGAACCAATGCGGCCATTCAGATGCTGCTCGGCCTTGCTCCGAATACGGCCCGTATCGTGCGGGAAGATGGCACGGAAGCAGACATCCCGCTGAAACAGGTGCAACCCGGCGATACACTGCGGGTTCGCCCCGGTGAGAAAGTGCCGGTAGATGGTACGGTTATCGACGGTGCAAGTAACGTCGACGAATCGATGGTCACCGGCGAATCGATCCCGGTGGCAAAGTCAGCCGGCGAGAAACTTATCGGTGCGACGGTCAACGGAACGGGCAGTTTATTGATGCGGGCGGAAAAAGTCGGCGCCGATACCCTGCTGGCACAGATTGTCTCCATGGTGGCCGCAGCCCAACGCACGAGAGCGCCGATTCAAAAACTGACCGATGTCGTATCAGGCTATTTTGTGCCCGCCGTGGTTGGCGTTGCCGTACTTACCTTTATTGCCTGGTGGGTGTGGGGACCGGAGCCACGCCTGGCACATGCCGTTATCAATGCCGTTGCGGTACTGATCATAGCCTGTCCCTGCGCACTGGGGCTTGCGACACCTATTGCCATCATGGTGGGAACAGGACGTGGCGCCATGGCAGGAGTCCTGATAAAAAATGCCGAGGCACTTGAGATCATGGAAAAAGTAGATACACTTGTTATGGATAAGACCGGTACGCTGACCGAGGGCAAACCAAAACTGGTCGCGGTACATGCAGAGGCGGGCTTTTCCGAGGATGAACTGTTACGTACGGCCGCCAGCCTCGAACGGGCCAGCGAACACCCATTGGCGGAAGCTATTGTGCGTGGAGCTGAAGAAAAGGGGATTCAGCTGGTTAAGGCCGATAATTTCCAGTCTGTTACCGGGAAGGGTGTCACCGGAGAAGTTGATGGGCATACGGTGGCGGCAGGCACCACATCTCTGCTGGAAAGCCTGGGCATCAACGCGGGAGACCTGTCGCAACAAGCGGACAAGCAAAGAGCCGAAGGGCAGACGGTCATGCTGATTGCCATTAATGGCACGGCAGCGGGATTAATCGGCGTTGCAGACCCCATCAAAGAATCTACAGCCGAAGCCATCCGCGATCTGCATGCCGAAGGTATCAGGATCGTGATGATTACCGGTGACAATCATATCACCGCGAATGCGGTTGCCGGCAATCTGGGTATTGACCAGGTACATGCCGAAGTGTTGCCTGAACAGAAAGCCGAATTGATAAAAAAGCTCCAAGCAGAAGGTCGTATCGTTGCCATGACTGGTGACGGCATCAACGATGCCCCGGCGCTGGCACAGGCCCACGTTGGGATTGCCATGGGCACCGGTACCGATGTGGCGATAGAAAGCGCCGGGATCACGTTGGTCAAAGGCGATTTGCGAGGCATTGTCAGGGCCAGACGATTAAGCCGGGCCACCATGCGTAATATCCGGCAAAACCTGTTCTTTGCCTTTATGTATAACACCGCGGGTGTGCCGATTGCCGCGGGCGTGTTGTATCCATTCTTCGGCATACTGTTGTCGCCGATGATAGCCGCAGCAGCAATGAGCTTCAGCTCAGTTTCCGTGATCAGCAATTCGCTGAGACTGAAGCGGGTGAAATTATAACTTTGCACTCAACAACAACCAGAAGATCCTTCGTGGAAACCATTAAAACACGGCAACCGGGTTGCTTCAAATTCAGCAACGAAAGGGGCTTTTATGATGAATAATACCGGCGGGTGGATGGGCGGCGGGATGGGGGGATGGAGTGGCGGAGGAATGGTGCTTTGGACGGTGATCGGCGTACTGGTGGTGGTCCTGCTGGTCGTCCTGATTAACAAGGTGTCCAAGAAATAATCGTACGTTCACAATCGGCCTGAAAATCAGACCGAACATGATCAGCATGATGTGACCTGTTAATCATGCCAAAGTCAAAGGCGACATAAGAAAGACTCTCGACATTTTTATGGTTATCACACACGTGGTGTTTGAGTTTATTACCTTTTTGAAAGGAGAGAATGATGAGTGATCGAAACGCTTTGATGGGCCGCAGAGAGGTGCTGAAGAATATGATGCTTGGCCTCGGCGTAGGTCTGGCGACTGTTGGCACTGGCCATGTGGCATGGGCCGGTACTGGCAAGAGCAGCGCTCCGGCTGACTTGTTACCTGCCGGGGCAGCGACGCTCAAGGAGTTGATAAAAAGGCTGGAGAAAACGCCCAGGCGGCGGGATTTCAAAACGGTGCCGATGATCCTGACCGATCCCTCGCAATGGGACGAAAAAGCGTTACATGAGATTCTGCAGTATGCCGGCGCCCCAAAACAAGTTTGGGATAATACCGACCTGGATGGACCGTGGCTGAAACTGATGCGAAATTCCATGAATGTCCAGATCTGGTCCTTCAAACACCCGAATTTTTTAGCGCTCTCCGCTACCCATGGCACCGCGCACCTTGCGCTCTATGACGATTTCCTCTGGGAGAAATATCAGCTTTCCAAACTTACCAAGGACAAATACCAGACCAACATTTTCATTAAGGATGTGCCGACCGGCCAGGATAACCCGGCGGATTTCGAAAACCCGGATGGCGTCTTTTCCTCCCGCGGCGACAGCGTTGCGGTTCTCCAAAAACGAGGGGTGGTCTTTTTGGCCTGCCATAACGGTATCTGGGAATTGGCACTCTCCCTTCATAAAAAAGCGGTTAACCCGGACCGCCTCACCCACACGCAGATGACCGCGGAGTTCACCAACCATCTCATACCTGGGGCAGTGCTCACACCCGGTATTGTCGGCACCTTGCCAGAGCTTATGTTGGCTGGTTATCAGTATGCGAAATAATCCGGAGGAGATAAAAATGCTACAACAAGTGCATCACCGAGTGGCAGCCCTGGCGGCTGCGCTCGTGCTGTCCTTCTCGGGCGTGGGTGCCCAGGGGGCGGATATGGGTTTTGGGGGCAATGTGAAAACACCACGTTATCAGGAACAGATATACCCGCCCTGGAGTCATGGCGAGAACAACCCGGCCATCGATAAGGGATTGGAGTTCACGGTCCCGGAAGTGGACAATCTGCCGGACTTCCATGGCAGCATTGACAACCCTCAATTCGTCATATTTGCGGGCGGCAATTACTTCTTCGTCATGGCCCCCCTGGTGGAGGCCTTTGAGAAGGAGCACCCGGATCTCAAGGGCAGGATCTATTACGAAACCTTGCCGCCAGGCATCCTGATCAAGCAGATGGAGAAGGGAGGCACCATCACCGTCGGCAACATGACATGGACTGTCCATCCGGACGTTTACGCCGCCGATCTGGATACGGTGAACAGGCTCATTCACAAGGGGACGATGGCAGGTCCTGCGGTACCGTACGCCACCAATGATCTCACCATAATGATCCCCAAGGACAACCCCGCCCATATCACGGGGCTTGCGGACCTGGGCAAACCGGGGGTGCGGCTAGTCATGCCCAACCCGGAGTATGAGGGTGTCGCGCGGCAGATCAAGGTTTCTCTGGAGAAGGTCGGCGGCAAGCCTCTCGAACAGATGGTTTACGACGCCAAGGTAAAGAAAGGGGAGACGATTCTCACCCAGATCCATCACCGGCAGACACCACTATTTTTGATGCAGGGACGGGCAGATGCAGGCGTAACCTGGAAGTCAGAGGCCATTTTTCAGGAGCAGGCGGGGCACCCGATCAGCCACATACCGATTCCAGCCGAAGCTAACACCACGGCGATCTACGCCGCAGCCATGGTGAAGGACGCATCCCATCCGCAGATTGCCAGACAATGGCTTGACTACTTGGTGTCGCCGCAGGCACTGAAGATTTTTGAGCGGTATGGGTTCAAACCCTACACCGGCGCGAAGTGATCCGGAATGGGTGCAAAGGAAGGGGGAATACTGCTCACGTTCCCTCTGGTAAGTACCTGTTTATACGCAAAATCAAAAAG
>JABBNX010000086.1 GCA_019352135.1 Pseudomonadota bacterium | reverse complement strand
CAGGTCATGGAAACGTATTCGGAGGATAAGAGTCAACCGAATCTGATTACCCATAACCGATGACAGTCCAAACGAGGTAAAGGCTGTTTTCAACGAACTCATCAAGGAACTGAAACTAGCGAAGTTCAACTTCAAATTGGTCGAACCTGGCGCGGATCTGTATGGGAATATCTGTATAGAATACATAAAACAGTTAAATTCAGAATTGTCGAGCGTCTACGGGCAAATGCGTGCTCATGGCTTGGTGGGTGAATGAAATGCCTAAGGTGAAACTTTGGGGACGCCCTTCACATATTCACATTTGAGGAAAAGTGATGTCCCAACTTGCACTTTGACCGTGTCCGGGCGATAAGGCTGCCCGGCAGGTCAAGTGCGGCCCCGTTATACAAATAATTAAAAACCTAATTACAACCCGGACATTTAAGGTGCGGGCATCCCAGCAGAAAAGAGGAAATCACAATGGCTGACCAAAGTATTAGCGTCTCTTCTCCGGTAAAGATTGAATCAGATTGCAAGGCGCGTGTAGCTTTTGACCTAATGGAAAAAATTGCAAGATACACAAGCGATGAAAACCAAAGAAAAGACAAAAAATTCTGGTTCACTCTTTATCGCCAGTGTCACAAGGCTGTGAATCACACGAACCTTGAAGGAATTCTAAAAGAAGACTAGCACCCTTTACAGATTCCTCGATATTGCCACATTTTAACAACGCGAGTTTCAAACATTCGAGACGTAATTCTTGAGGTTCTAACATCGTGTTTCTCCTTTGGGGTTTGTATCCCTCCGAGATGAAGGGTGAGGTTTATTTGATGCCATAATAAATCCATCTAGCCAGCAAAACTAAAAAGCAACCTACCACCGAATACGCGACCACTGCGATAATAAAGGCGAAAAAACATTGAACAATTTGCTTATCAATATAATTACGCATCCAGCTTTCGGAGTTGTCACATTTCTTGTTGGACTCTGGGCTGGCAATCATTTCGCCCTGTGGCGAGACAAACGGAAAGAATTTAACGAACTGACTGAGAATATTTTTGTTGCCCTCAATAGACATATTAAGGACGGGTTTGGAGCCAGCGTAGACACTAGGGGCGGTATACTTATCGAGCCTTACATCTTCCCTTGCAAACGCGGAGGATTCCGAGAGGCAGTTAAGAACTACAATGAGGCTCGGAATTGCTCGGATGGTGTATTTGATCCAATCACGAGCAGAGGTCTGGCTGATAATGAATCTAAAGTCCAACATTACGCCTCCTGTGCTAAAAAGTTGCTTTGCTACCTAAAACGCAGATAAACGGAGTGGCATATCATTGAGGGAAGCATTCGAGAGTTTCTGTAAGAAGTACACGATTTATCTCACAGATTTATGGCCTGTATTTGGAGAGAACGATGCAGTTGGTCTCGTTGATATCCGGAACAAACTCATTCATGGAGACCCGCTTGATCATGATGTATTTGGAACACTCATCATAGCAAAAGAGCATTTGAAGTACACTCTGGAAAGAGTATTAATGAGGATTTTGAATTGGAATCTTGCGAAATCCAAGGTCAGTCCAGAGTACCTTGCCATATACGGGTTCGGAATGAAAGATCTACAGACGGAGCCAAAAAAGTTGTCAAAGTATATTCATGGCTGATTGCATTAAATTTGGAGAAAACAAAAGGGGCAACGCTCTGTTTTACAAAATATTTAGGCGGCAAATGGTTCCTAACAAGGCTTACGACCTGCCCGTTATACACCAAGAAATAAACCCCGGAAAATAACGGAGTGCTCCATAGTGGGCACAATTACCCAAGAGGAGGAAGTGTGAAAGTTTTTGGTATTGGTCTAGTAATTGTCGGAGTTATCTGGGGCGTCATTGCCTTCAACATGAAAACTACCATAGAAACCGAGAGTAGAACTTTTGGAGAAGGTTTGTACTCAATACGAGTCCCGAGTCAGACAGTCCACAACCTCGACCTTGCCGATCAACGAAGAAATCATTTATATATCCTTTAACGCACAACACTAGAATCAGGAGACATTCAAAATGTCACGCGCAAAAGAGCTTGTAGTCGCTTTTGATGTTTTTAACGGAAAATACCGGCGTGAGGAGGTTGAAGAAGCCCTTACCCTGCAAGAAGAAATCACTCCCCTGCTGATTTCAATCCTTGACGACATTGCCGCCGACCCGGTTCGTTACATGGATGAAGATCGTCATGCCGAAGCATATGCCGTTGCCCTGCTTGCCCATTTTCGCGAGAAGAACGCACACCTCCCTATAATCCGTGCCTTCAGCATCCCCAATGAACAGCGTGATTATATCTGGGGCGACATGCTTACCGAAACGCTTCCGGCGCTTCTCTGCCGCACGGCAGACGGTGATTATTCTGCCGTCATGGAACTTGCCAGGGACAGAAATGCGTATGAATATCTGAGGGCGTCAGCCATGGAAGCGCTCAAACTGGGAATAGCGTCTGGAGACCTGCCGCGCGAAGAAGGCATCGCCCTTTTTGCAACTCTGTTCGACGAATCGCTTGCGGAACCCGAAGAATATTTCTGGGCATCACTTGTTATCGATCTACTGGATCTCCACACAGAAGAACTGATTACGGAAATTCGTGATTTATACGCAAAAGGATTCGTTTTTGAAGGAGAAATTTCTCTTGGTGACGTTGAACAAGAAATGGCACAAGGCTATGACGCCGCCATGGCCAGGTTGAAAGATAAACTTGATTGGATACTTCCGGAGGATGTGCACCGCTACATCTCATGGTTTGCCTGTTTTCAGGAACAGAAAAAAATGACGCCAAGCCCGCATGTTTCACCCCTCAAAGCCATGAATAGACAGAAAGAAAAATCCCGGAACAATCGAAAACAGGCAAAAGCATCAAAACGGAAGAATCGCAGGTAGGCAAAACAACGTAACTATTAAAAGGACCCTGGCTCAATAAATGAATCAACTCCCAAAATCACACCCACATGCATAAACAATTCACCGAAGACGCACTGCTGCTGATGCGTCACGAAATTACCGCAGCAAAGGGCAATGAAGTTTTCTTCATCGGCCGCACCAACGTCAACGGCATTGTCTACGAAACGGAGACCATTGCCCGCGGCACCAAGGTGGCCGTTCCCGCTATCATCACCCGTGCATCAAGTGGTGACGTTGTTATACATAACCATCCCTCCGGCGACCTGACCCCCTCTTCTGCCGATATGGACATCGCCTCGGTGGCCGGCAATCAGGGAATTGGCTTTGCCATCATCAGTAACGACTGCACCCGCTGCTATCAGGTGGTTGCGCCATTTACCGAAAAAAAGGGGGAGATCCTTTCGCTGGAAGAGATCGGCCGTGTCTTTGCCGCTGACGGTATGATGGCCCACCTCAAAGGATTCGAGCCCCGCGATGAACAGGTAAGAATGGCTTTTGCCGTAGCCGAAGCGTTCAATCGCGACCGGGTGGTGCTGGTCGAGGCCGGCACCGGCACCGGCAAATCACTGGCATATCTGATTCCGGCCATTCTCTGGGCGGTACGCAATAATGAACGGGTGGTGGTGTCAACCAACACCATCAATCTGCAGGAACAGCTGATCAAAAAAGACCTCCCCTTTTTGGCACGCAATTCTGCCGTGGAGTTCAAAGCCGCGCTGGTCAAGGGGCGCAGCAACTATGCCTGCCTGCGTAAACTGGAACATGCCGAAGCGGAACCGGCGCTGTTCCCCGATGAATCGTCTGCCGAACTGACAACCATTATCGAATGGAGCCACAGCTGCCAGGATGGCTGCCGCAGTGATCTGGCCTTTATTCCACATTCAGGCACCTGGGAGGAGATCTGCTGCGAAGCCGACCAGTGCGGTCGCTCGCGCTGCAAGCATTTTGGCCGCTGCTTCTTTTACCGTGCCAGGCGCGAATCATCTGCCGCCCGGGTTCTGGTGGTCAACCACGCCCTGCTGCTGTCGGATATCGTCCTCCGCAAGGAGACCGGCTACGATGCCACCGCCATCCTCCCCCCTTTTACCCGCCTGATTTTTGACGAGGGACATCATCTTGAGGACGTCGCCACCAGCCATCTGTCATTGACAATTACCCGCAGCGGCATCCTCAAACAGTTGCAGCGGCTGGTACCGCAAAAAGCCAATCGGGCCGGTCTGCTGACCATCATCTCCTCCCGCATCACGCGGGATCTGCCGGAGTCGCAGGAAGGGCTTTACGCCGAACTGTCGGGACTCCTGGAAAGCCACCTCCTCCCCAAAGCCCATGATCTGGCGGGTGTGACCGAACAAACCATGGATTGGCTGGCGTTGAGCGTAGAACATGAGGGAGGAGGAACGGTAGCCGGCAGGGAGCAGAAGCTGCGGGTCACCCCCGAGGTGGAGCGCACCCCCTTCTGGCTTGAGTGCCGGCAGCGGCTCCACGCTCTGGCGGATGCCGTGAACGACTATACCTCGTCATTGCGGACTCTGGTGTTGCGCACAAAAGATCTGCCGGAGAAACTGCAGGAAAAGCTGGCCGATCAGCTGCTTGATACGAGCGGCATTGAAGGACGGCTGCAGAGCATGGCCGACACACTGCTGTTCTTCACGACCGAGGCCGAGGGTTACTGCCGCTGGATTGAAACAAAAAGGGGGAACCGCGGGGTCCAGGCCCGGCTTAGCGCCGCGCCGCTCGATATATCAGCCCAACTCAAGGAGAGTGTCCTCGACAAGCTCAAAACGATCATTGTCACCTCCGCGACACTGACCGTGGGGGGAGAATTCAATTACCTGAAAAAACGGACCGGATTCGGCCTGCTCCCCAAAGAGCGCCTCTCCGAGCTGCAGTTGGCATCGCCGTTTAACTATGCACGCCAGGTTTTTGTCGCCATACCGGAAGATATGCCCGAACCGACCGCGCCGGGTTTTCGCGAAGCGCTGGAGCAGCATATCCTTAAAGCGGTTACGATTTCACGCGGCGGCGCCTTTATCCTCTTCACCTCCTATGATCTGCTGAATCGCGTTTTTCAGACTCTGTCACCTGCGCTGGCACGCCTGAGGCTGACCTCGCTTAAACAGGGGGAAACCGGACGCCACGCCCTGCTGACACAGTTCCGCAAGGAGGGTAACGCCGTGCTGTTCGGCACGGACTCGTTTTGGGAGGGTGTAGATGTCAAGGGAGAGGCCCTGCGGCTGGTAATCATCGCCCGTCTCCCATTCCAAGTGCCGACCGAGCCGGTTCAACAAGCGCGGGCCGAAAAGATCAAGGCAGACGGCGGCGACCCGTTCCGGGAATTTTCCGTGCCGCAGGCGGTCATCAAGTTCCGCCAGGGTTTCGGACGCCTGATCCGCAGCCGTGATGACCGTGGAGCGGTGCTGATTCTCGACCGTCGCGTGCTTAACAAAAGTTACGGCAGGGTCTTTCTCCGGTCGTTGCCGGATACGGAGATTGTCAGAGGGGATTCAGCGGCGGTGTTCAGCAAGATGGAAGAGTTTTTTAAAGGATAGGCGGAGCGAGGCGGTACCTCGCTCCGGTTTGATTAATCCTGCAATGATTTTATCCGTTTTTTGGCGCTGAAGTTGAAACACTGGAAATACATCAGACAGGTCAGCAGAAACGAAAAAATTGTCGTGGCGAGTACCAGCGACGCACCGGCTGCCTTTTTAGCATCCGGCACAAGAGCGACAAAGACAACAAAGAAAGCGACGCCACAAAATTTCCACAGATCACCGATCAAACGTTTTTTTCGCAGGGCAGCTAACTGCACAGAGGACAGTTCTGGCGCACTTCCGTCGATTTCTACACCAACATCGCGCCAGGCCAGCCGGTAGACCGGATATATCAGCAGTAACTGCACAATGATAGCTGCAACGATACTGGTGATAAACTGTCCCGGTTTCTGGAGGGTGGTAAAGTGTCCCTGGAAAGCTATCGCGAGGACGACCAGCAGACCGGTTAATATTGTTTGTACGATCCGGTAGATCATCATCTGCCGGTTAAGTTTTTTGAAATTGAGACGAGGCATTGGCTGAGACTCCGCAAGAAATTTATAACCATGTTTCAGTAGCGCGCAAATGTAGCAGAAAGCAGCTTGATGCACAAGCATGCTGAATGATGTACACTAGTAACAAAGGCATCTTGCCCTGCTGTTGCGAAGCAGATCACATCTTATAGGTATCGAACATCATGAATATTCATCGTCGTATCTTCCATCCGATTATGGCTCTGATTGCAATCCAACTGGTATGGATCACCGCTGTCGTGTTCTGGATCTACTGGTTCATCGGCAAACAGCGCGAGTTCCGTGAACTGGCCGAGAAATACCGCCCTGAACTGCTTGGGCATGGGGCCAACTGGCCGGTCATGGTGGAAGGCCTCGTCATGCTGGTGCTGATTCTGATCGGTGTGTACGTGATCTTTGTCTACTGGAACCGCCAGTCAAACCTGTATCTGCAGCAGCGCAACATCATCTCGCAGGTGACTCATGAACTGAAATCCCCGCTCGCTTCCATCCAGCTCCACCTGGAGACGATCCGGCTGCGCAAGCCGTCTGAAGAACGGCTTGATTCTTTCGTCGGAACCATGTTGTCAGACACCGAACGCCTTCATTATCTGATCAACAACCTGCTGATGGCCGCCCGGCTTGAGCAGCGCCGCAAGCTGTCCGAACGGCGACTGACCGATCTGACGCTGCTGGTTCGCGAACATGTCGAACGAGAGCGGGCCACGCTGCCTCAAGGAGGAAGTATTTCATTCGAAGCACTGTCCTCACTTAAGGCGATGGTCGACCCGGAAGAGATGAGTATGGTGGTTCGCAACCTGTTTGAGAATGCGGTGCTCTATTCCCCGCAAGGCCTTGACATCTCGGTTCGACTGGTCAAAACCGGAACGTGGCTGTACCTTTCAGTTCAGGACCAGGGCCGCGGACTTGAAAAGAAAGAACAAAAAAAAGTATTCAGCCGCTTCTATCGCGTCCAACCGCCGGGCGACAATGTACGGGGCACCGGGCTTGGGCTCTACATTGTAGAATCCGTAATCAAGGGGTATGGCGGCACGGTCGGCGTGACAAGCGACGGGCCCGGCAAAGGCTGCACGTTTACCGTGAAATTGCCGGCGGCATGAGGAGACAGAAATGACTGACGATAAACCACACATTATGCTGGTTGAAGACGAAATTCATCTGGCACGCGGTATCTGTTTCAATCTGGAAGAGGAGGGGAACCGGGTCAGTCATTTTGAGACGGCCGAACGGGCGCTGGCAACACTTGAGATTGAGCGCTTTGACCTGGTTATTCTTGATGTTATGCTTCCCGGCATGAATGGCTTTCAGGCGTGCCGTGCCATCAGAACACTCGATCCGCGTGTCCCCATTCTGATGCTGACCGCCCGCTCTGAAGATGCCGACCGGGTGGAAGGTCTGGAAAACGGGGCCGATGATTACCTTACCAAACCATTTAACCTGGTAGAATTTCTGCTGCGTGTCAAAGGGATGTTGCGTCGTTCCTCATGGTATCGCCCGGAACCGGTCGAAGAGGGATATCGCTTTGGCGACAATGAAGTGTTCCTGCTGTCTTACCGGGCCAGAACAGCCCAAGGGGAGATTGACCTGACCGAGATGGAGGTACGGGTACTGTCGCTATTCTTCCAGAAAGAGGGCCAGGCCATTCATCGGAGCGACCTGCTGCAGTCCGTCTGGGGTTACAGCAGCGACACCGAAACGAGAACATTGGATAACTTTATTGTCCGGCTCCGTAAATACTTCGAACCTGACCCCTCCCATCCGAAGCATTTCCAGACCGTACGCGCGGTCGGCTATCGATTCAGTCGCGAAGGTGATTAGTAAATATTAGTGATGAAAGCGCCCTTTCCGTCCTTTATGAGCTGGCGAAGGTGATTTGTGGCAATCAAAGCAGGCCAATTCATCCACTTTTTTAGCTTCCAGCGGAGACTCCTGCCCCCCCAAAGCGGGTAAGTTGTATTCGGGGGTCTGAAATGGAAGACGTCCGCGCTCATCCGCCACTGTGGCCGGTTTATACTCTACCTGCCAGTTGGAGCTGATCGCCACGGTATGGCACTGGTCACACCCTCCCGGTGGAGGAATACTTTTCCAGGCGGTGAACATGGCACAGCCGCTGATGGTCAGAATACATCCGGAAAGAAGTAAAAGTACATTTTTCATGGCGTCGCTCCTCAGTATTGGAGATCTCATTTTCTGTGTTTTTTGTGACGGTCCATACTGTCGAAATAGTACCACAGCACTCCCCTAAAATACAGCTTCAAGCAGAACCGCTTGTCAGCCGCAGAATGCGCCGGACATTCCCTGTGGTAATTCGAGCAACATCTTCCCGTGAAATCCCCCTAATTTCCGCGACACGCTGTGCGGTTTCCGTTATCCAGGCAGGCCGGTTGAAAACACCGCGATACCGCTGTGGCGTCATATCGGGGGCGTCGGTTTCCAGCACCAGATGTTCCAACGGCACCTCCCTGGCTATGCGCAGCGGTTTGACGGCATTACTCCAGGTAACAGTTCCGGAAATCGAGATGACAAAACCGAGTCGAATAAATTCGCGGGCCATTTCCGGTGAGCCGGAGAAGGCGTGCATGATCCCTCCCACCTGATCAGCACGCTCTTCGCGAAGAATTGCCGCTACCCTTTGAAAAGCCCGCCGGCAATGAATCAACACCGGTAAGCCGCAGGTAGCGGCCATGCGAAGCTGTTCCCGGAAGGCCCGCTCCTGTACCGCTAAAGAGACCTCATACGCAGGATCAAGGCCGGTTTCACCAATTGCAACCCCCTGTAGGGCGATATTCAGCAGTTGGTCACAAACCTGATCATTCATATATCCCGCATGCATCGGGTGGATGCCGAACGCCGGCATAATTCGGGAGTTTTCCGCCGCCAGCGCGGATATTCGGGGCCACCCCTCGGGATGCACTCCGGGGACGACAAATCCCTGCACTCCTGCCGCATAGGCTTCCTGCAGAATATGCGGCAATCCTGATTTAAGAGGTTCCAGATCAAGATGGCAGTGACTGTCGATCAAAGATCCGCCATCGCCAATATACTCATGCGGACATTCCTGGTTACGCGGCATGAGACTCACAAAAACCACCCGAACAGGCTCACTACCCGCTCCATGTTCCGGACCAATCCTCCCCGTCGTTCGTGGATATCCAGTTCTACCGGACGGGCGCCATCAATTTCTTCCAGCAGCAGCGCCCGTATCTGTCCGCCGAACTGCACGTTATCCACCAGGCAGTTGATCTCGAAGTTGCGATGGAAACTGCGCTGATCGAGGTTAGCCGAACCGATGACGGTTCGCTCGGCATCGATCAGCATAACCTTGGCATGGAGAATTTCGCGGTCCAGTTCAAATATTTCAACCCCGCCCTTCAACAGCGTTGCGTATGAACTCCTGCCGAGCAAAAGCACAAGCGGCACATCACTGCGGGCAGGCAACAGCAGCCGCACCCGCACCCCCCGCCGCACAGCCCGCAACAGGGAGCGGATAATGCGGGGGCCTGGCACGAAGTACGGCGTTGCAATCAGGATTTCTTCGGCAGCAGCAGCGATATTGACCTGAAATGCTTCACGGATATAGGACCGCCGCTGACGCGGAGCGCCACTAATGATTGTGACTGCAGCATCGCCGACCTTGCTTTCTGGGCAGCTTGGGCGCTCAGCCGCAGCCCGCACGGGAGTCCCGTATATGTCACCGTTCCAGGTGGCCTCGAATATTGCCGCCAGTTCACACACCGCCTCCCCCCGGATACTGAAGCCCAAATCCCGGAAACTCTGCCGATTTTCCACACAGCCGGCATACTCGTCACCGACGTTGAACCCCCCGAGAAAAACCAGCATACCGTCGATAATCATCATTTTGCGATGATCCCGTGCATCGAACCAGTACAGAGCACGCGTGAACGAAGGGACATTGAAGGCGAGCAACGTGATACCGTTTTTGGAAAGTTTTTTGAAATATGAGGAAGGAGTATCAAGGCACCCGATATAATCGTAGATCAACCTGACGGTAACGCCGCGTTGCACGGCCGCGGTTAATTCCCGTGCCAGCTCGATGCCGATGCGATCATTATGTATGAGGTAGTATTCCAGCAGGATTGTATGTTCAGCAGCACGGATGCCGGCGAAGAACGCTTGGAAAAATTCTCGCCCATCCTGAAAAAGTTCGACACCGTTATGGCGGTGAGTAACCGGCAGTTCCAGCGGGCGCAGCCGTTTCAGCAGGCGTATAAACCTGGGGAGTCGATTCTTATGCGTGAAATGATTGCTGCACATGTTTTTTCGTCACGCTATGCAACCGGTATCGTTAAACACCCAACAGCCTCTATCTCTGCGGTCATCACATCACCGGCACGCACCGGTCCGACTCCGGCCGGTGTACCGGTCAGAATAACGTCGCCCGGCTCCAGGGTAAAAATGCCGGTGATATGGGCGATAATCTCCGGAATGCGGTTTATCATGGCGGAGGAGCAGCCATCCTGGCGACCCTCACCATTGACCGCAAGTTTCAGACTCAGATTATGCGGATCAGGCACCGTCCCGGCCGGGACAAAATCGGACAGCGGGCAGGAGGTGTCAAATCCTTTGGCGATCTCCCACGGGAGACCCTTGGCTTTCAGTTGATTCTGCACATCGCGCAGCGTCATATCTATGCCGACGCCGTAGCCGGCAACGTACTCAAATGCCTTCTCTGCCGAAACCGCCCGGCACTGTTTCCCGATCAAGACCGCCAGCTCGAGTTCATAATGACACTCCTGTGAGTATGAAGGTATCCGCACCGTCTCGCCGTCGCCAATGACCGACGAGGCCGGTTTCATGAACAGCACCGGTGCCACAGGAGTCTCGTTACCCAGCTCCTTCGCATGTTCGGCATAGTTGCGCGCCAGGCAGACGATCTTGCCGATGGGGAATTGCTGGTTTGTTGCAGGTATTTTTGCGGTTTTCATGGGACCTCCGTTAATTCGGAATTATTTTTTGTTATCAGGCCAAAGCTAAAACAATTTCCCGGAAGCTGTTCAACCCCGCCTCAAGGTTTTCAATGATTTCCCCGGCCAGTTCATCCGGTTCCGGCAGGTTATCCAGATCGGCCAGGCTCTTGTCTTTCAACCAGAATATATCCAGGCTGGTTTTGTCACGCGCGACAATCTGCTCATAGTTGAATCTGCGCCAGCGCCCTTCGGGATTGCTCTGCTCGTCCCAGATATCCATGCGCTCATGGCGGTTCATTGGATTATAGCAGGCAATAAATTCCTGTAAATCGTCAAAGCGTAACGGCTTTTTTTTCAGAGTGTGGTGAATATTGGTGCGGTAGTCATAATACCAGATTTCTTTTGTCCAGGGGTTTGGGCTCGCCTCGCGGTTATCGAAAAAGAGGACGTTCGCCTTCACGCCGTTGGCATAAAAGATACCGGTCGGCAGACGCAAAATGGTGTGCAGATCGGTTGTTTCCAGGAGTCTCTTTCGCACCGTTTCACCCGCTCCACCTTCAAAAAGAACATTATCAGGTACGACCACGGCGGCGCGACCGGTAGTCTTCAGCATGGTACGGATATGCTGGACAAAGTTGAGCTGCTTGTTCGAGGTGGTAGCCCAAAAATCCTGACGGTTATAGGTCAGGCCATCTTTTTCCTGCTCCCCCTCTTCATTGGTGAAGCTCATGGCGCTCTTCTTGCCGAAGGGAGGATTTGCCAGGACGTAATCATAACGTTTGCCGCCATCCGCGACCAAGGCATCATTTGGAGATACGGCGCTCTCGCCATCTATCTCACCGATATTATGCAGAAACATGTTCATCAGGCAGAGGCGACGCGTGTTGGCAACGATCTCATTCCCTTGAAAGGTCTCATGCTTGAGAAAGACTTTCTGCTGCTTGTTGAGTTGGTAGTTTTTCGGCTCAGTGAGAAAATCATAAGCGGCCAGAAAGAAGCCGCCGGTACCGCAGGCCGGGTCGGCAATGGTCCTGCCCGGTTCGGGGCGAACGCACTCCACCATGGCACGAATCAAGGCGCGTGGGGTAAAGTACTGCCCCGCCCCCGACTTTGTATCCTCGGCATTCTTCTCCAGCAGCCCTTCGTAGATATCCCCCTTCACATCCGCGCCCAGCATCACCCAGTCGGTTTCGTCCACCATGTCAATCAGACGGTAGAGTTTGGCCGGGTCCTGGATCTTGTTCTGTGCTTTGGTGAATATCTGCCCGAGCATCCCCTTTTTGACTCCCAGTTCCCGCAGCAGTGTCACATAATGCACTTCCAGTTCAGCGCCGCGCTTGGCCTTCAGGCTTTGCCAGGTGTATTCGGGTGGAATCCCCACGTTGCGGTTATACGGAGGCTTGCTGTATTCATCGGCCATTTTGAGGAAGATGAGATAAGTGAGTTGTTCCAGATAATCACCATATCCCACGCCGTCGTCGCGCAGGGTGGTACAGAAACTCCAGACTTTGGAGATGATTGATGCGCTGGTCATTCTTCGGTGTCCTTTTCGTTCATAGACGTACTTGTATAGGCTTGGCGAGGATCATTCGGACGTGGAAAGGCGAGACGCAGGGACTTTTCTTCTTTTACTAACGGGTTAAGCACTCTCCGACTTAGATCAGCAGCATCGCGGTCCAGCAAGCTAGCAAGTATTCGCAGACCGAGAAAACGGCCCTGGCAGAGCTGCAAAACTGTATTCCTCATGACTTCAGGAGCAACTCTTCCCTTTTCACGAACGGTTGCAGATATTGCCTCCAACTCGGATAGTTCGGCAGGAGTCAAATCGGCAATTTCAACATATAGCGGCTGCCTGAACTCCTGTGCTTTATATTCAAGCTCCTGTGGTAAGGAAGCAAGCTCCTGTGGTAACGCATTAAGCTCCTGTGTTTTGTATACAGTGGCTGCTGGCTGGTCAGCGGCAAAAGTTTCACTGGCAAGAGGACGTGACATCCACGGAACAAAATAAATCATGCCTCGTCCGATCCCGTCTGGTATTAGAAAACCGTCCCTGACAAGTCGAGCCAACATCTTCGTAATATCTGCCGGATGTACGGTTGAAATTTCGCGAAGGCGGCCATGATTGACCATCCCCTCGGTAACAGCAGTTACAAGCGTAAGCCGCTCCAATTCAGGCAATGTCCTGAAGGTAGCCCCCATGTGTGCTTCCAGCTCTATCAGGGCTTCATCCGGCACAAGGCTTGTCATGCGGAGCTCCATCAGGGTTTGTTCCGGCTCGGCAAGTTCATACAATAATGGGCGACGCCAGTGCTGCCCCTGCCAGTTGCGATAAATTTTCGGCAGACCGGAGCCGGCATGGTCACCATACCCCACCAGTTGAAACATCGTCTGCAAGCGTCGATTGCGACAATCGCTGTTGCTTCCCAGTATGGCAATTTCAGGTGGTATGCGCATCCGCCCCGGATTGCGGAAACCGAACATGTCAGGACGCTTCACCACCAGCACAGATACCCGTCCGGAATAATCTCCATGTATCAGCGTGTTGACCAGGGCCTCACGCAACGCCTCATGCACCGGAGTATCGTCAATCCGCTGCCCTTCCTGCAACTGAAATGGCACCTTCAAATCAGCGGTAAGCCTCTGATAGACCCGGCGGTAAAAGTCATACACATTGCCGGACCATGTGCCATCCGGCACCAGACGGTCAATCCAGCGCTTATCGGCCTTGGGCTCGGGCCGTTCCTGGTAATCAACCATATAATGGGGCAATGCATCACGGATTACCTCCGCCCGGCCAAACATCAACAGCCCTGCCAGGCGCACGCCGGAATATCCTTCCTCACGATTACGGCCGATTGCACCGACTGATTCGAGAAACTCGCGCACAGGCAAATCGAGCCAGACATGCCCGGGCTTTACTGCTGAAAAGCGGTTCCGGTAGGCCGTGACGGAATCCATGTCCAGATCGGAAAAGTCGAATCCTTTCAGCACCCGCTCATCACGCGAATCTTCAACCCTTTCAGCCAACATGCGGCGCACGGTTTCGTCATCTGCCGGGTAATCGCCCTCATGGCGGCGTACGAACGTACCGCCAAACGGATTGGAACCCAGATGAACCGGACGCTGCTGGCGACTGGCACGCGGCACTTCAATGCGCAACACGGTTTTGCCGGAAATCTGTACCGGTTGAATATTACTGTCTGCAAGCAGGCAAAGGCTCACTACCTGCCGGTTTTGCAAATTGTCCCAGAGAGCCTTGCGCACCCGCTCCAGGTTGGCGATACCAAGCAGAGAAAACTCGCCGGCAGGCTTTTCCTGTATTCCGAGAAGAATTGTGCCGCCATCGGTATTGGCCATCGAGCAGTAGGACTTCCAGAAATCCTGCGGCAATTCGCCTTTACCGTCCCGCCCTTGAGCTGCCTTGCATTCCAGATCGACCGACTCGGACAGCGCGGATAAATCTTCCTCTGTCAAAATTTCAATCATGGGTGATCTCCTGCTTTTTCCTGCTACGCCCAGATTTGCCGGAGATACTCGGCACGTCCCTCTCCGCCATGATCCGCTCCAGCAGCACCGCCGCCGGTTCATCATGCGGATCTTGCGGCACCAGTTGGCCGGAGAAGGCCTTTTTCAGGATGGATTGACGGAGGGTTTCGGATTGTTGCAGGGCGTTGGTTATGGTTTGGTCGAGGTTATCAATTACTGACAATTTGTCGTCAACTAATTTAATAACTTCATCTTGTTCAGAAACAGAACAAGTCGGAAGAATAATATTAATCATACGAGTCAGACCTAAGTCTTGATTACCAACGCCATGAGTATATTTTTGAGATTGAGAGTAACAGAATGGAGAATTTAAGGCGTGCTGCACAAAAAATGGTTTAACGGAATCAAAAAGTTTCAAGACCGCAACGTGAACCCATACATTGAATTCAATGTCATATGTATTTACACGTGCAATCCCGGTGGTACCACCTTTTGTATAAAGAATATCTCCTTTATCGGGTTTACATCGTTTGCATAATTCAGCATGTAATTCTTCTGAAATGTATTTGACTTTGGAGAAATCAACTCCGTCAGCTCGTATATTTCCGCCTGAAATAAATGGGACTCCATTTTCAACATATTTTGGGCTAAAATGAGGGCCATCTTTAACGGACCAAGTTAACTGTCCCAGTTTCACCCATCCCCACCCCTGCGGCAATTCAGGCAATTCCGCCAGTTCCTCGGCAGTCAGCGGCGGCAGGTCTTTGCGGCGTTTCGTAGGGGCGCGGTCTGTGACCCGCCCGCCTTTGACGTCGGTTTTGATTGCGGTTTTAATTGCGGTTTTGATTTTGTCTGTTACGTCATCTAATTTGACAACTTTAACTGCATCTGTTGCAGT
>JABBNX010000085.1:10661-15343 GCA_019352135.1 Pseudomonadota bacterium | reverse complement strand
GGCTCGTCTGCAGGAGAATATATCCAAGGAGGTTGCCGCGTGGGGTATTTATGTACAATCGGTCGAAATTCAGGATATTAAACCGTCCAAGTCGATGCAAAAGGCCATGGAGCAGCAAGCAAGTGCTGACCGTTTCAAGCAGGCTACAATTCTGGAAGCTGAAGGGAAGCGTGAGGCCACGATTCGTGAAGCGGAAGGGAGGTTGGAGGCTGCAAAACGCGAGGCTGAAGCCCAGATCAGACTGGCCGAGGCATCTGCCAAGGCAATTGGCGATATCAGCGAGGCAATTAAAGATAATGATCTGCCAGCTGTGTTCCTGCTTGGTGACCGCTATATAAATACGTTACAGAAGATTGCGACTTCGCCAAATGCCAAGCTGGTGATACTTCCGGCCGACCTGCCGGCCGCTATTCGGGGCTTACTGGGAAAGGGGTAGGGGGAAGTAACTTTTGGCAGCACATGATTGGCGTACAAGACAGATCCCCGCTTCCATTTGGAATACGGGGATTTTTTATGCGCCATCAGAACATGAAACGCCGCATGCTGATATTTTGCAGCAGGCCGATTCCGACCATGGAGGTGATCATGGATGTTCCTCCGTAGGAAAAAAAAGGCAGTGGAACACCGACAACCGGAAACAGTCCGATCACCATCCCGATGTTAATGACGATATGCCAGAAGAGCATGGCAGTGACACCTACCGCAAGCAAACCGCCGAAACGGTCGTTGCAGCGCCGAGCGATATTGAGTCCCCACAGCACGAGCGAAATGTAGAGGATAATCAGAAACAGGCAACCGATAAAACCCCACTCCTCTGCAAAGACGGAGAACGCGAAATCGGTATGTTGCTCCGGTAGAAAGCGAAGTTGCGACTGAGTCCCCTTGACAAATCCTTTGCCGAGAAATCCCCCTGAACCGACTGCGATTTTACTTTGAATGATGTGATAGCCGCTTCCGAGTCGCGACCGTTCCGGGTTCAGGAAGTCAAGGATGCGGTTTTTCTGGTACGGGCGCAGGAGGAACGCCCAACTGATCCACGCCATTGGAATCGTGACACAGATAAATGTTGCAATGGCCGACCAGCGCAAGCCGACATACACGATCATGGATAAAGCGATCAGAATAACCAGGGTGGCTGTTCCCAGATCCGGCTGTTTCATAATCAGCGCTGCCGGAAGAGCCAGCAGGCTCAAAGGAATCAGTACTTCTTTGACTGTCAGGCCGCCGACCGATTGAAAGTTGTTAAAAAAACGGGCGAACGTCACAATTATTACAAGCTTCATGAGTTCGGACGGTTGAATTGTAAAAATGCCGAGATCCAGCCAGCGGGTGGCCCCCATTGACCGTCTGCCGACAACGAGCACCGCAAGCAGCAGAAAAACCAATACACCGTAAAACCAGTAGGACAGATCCTCAATGATGTGATAGTCAAGGCTGCATACGAGCACAGAAATGATCAAGCCCGCGAGCATCCAGTAAAATTGCTTGATATAGTAGGCTGTCCCGACAATCTTGTAGGGTGCTGTTGCGCTATATATATTCATTATGCCGATCAGACAGATCGTCACAACTAGTCCGACCAGAACCCAGTCAATGTTGGTTATGAGGCGGCGATCAATCATGCGTGGCGTCTCCGCTATTAAGAGGCTCTTTCACAGTATCCGCTTCCCCGTTTTCATTATTTGTGAGATCGACATCGCCATCATTTTCTTTTGGTAAATCTGCAGCTTCCTTGTGAACCGGTTTTTTGCCGTCAAAATATGCCCTCAGGATTTTATTGGCAATAGAAGCGGCAGCTGCTCCTCCGTGTTCGCCATGTTCAACCACAACAGCAACAGCTATTTCAGGTTTTTCAAAGGGAGCAAACGCCACAAAAAGAGCATGGTCACGGAATTGGTAGGGAGTACCTTGCTTACTGTCGCGCAGTTTGACAACCTGTGATGTGCCGGTTTTTCCCGCCACTTTAACATCATACAGTCTGGCCATGGCGCCGGTACCGCCCGGTGCATTGACCACGTCAAAAAGACCCTGCTTGACGAGCCGGAATGACTCTTTTGAATAAGGCACGGTACCGATGATTTCGGTTTTGGTTTCCTTCAGAGTTTTCCCGTCTGAATCAATAATCCGTTTTACAAGATGAGGGCGGTATATCGTGCCTTCATTGGCGACCGTTGAAATCATCGATGCCAGCTGAATCGGGGTCAACAGGACAGCACCCTGTCCGATTGCGACGGGAAGAGTCTCACCATGATACCATCGTTTTCCGAAGCGTTTCTGCTTCCACGCCGATGTCGGAATAAGTCCGCCTCGTTCATTCAGCAGTTCAACCCCGAGAGGAGCCCTCAGTTTGAAGGCATGTGCGGCAGCCGCAATTTTATCAACTCCCAGCTTTTCTCCGAGTTGGTAAAAAAATACGTCACACGATTCCCGAAGAGCTTTACGCAGATCTGTGGCTCCGTGCCCTGTTTTTTTCCAGCACTTGAATATGGACGTCCCCAGTTTATAACTGCCGTTGCAATTGATTGATGTCGATTCGTTGATTAAGTTATTCTGTAGCCCGGCCAGAGCGGTAATCATTTTGAAGGTGGAGCCGGGGGGATACTGGCCGCTGAGGGCCTTGTTTTCGAGTGGATGGCGTTTGTCGTCAAGATATCCTTTCCAGACATCAGCCGGTAAACTCCCGCTGAAAAGTGAAGGATCAAAACCGGGGTTGCTGACGAATGTCAAAATTTCACCATTGTTGACATCCATGGCAACAGCAGCGCCTGCTTGTTCGCCAAAG
Organism: Pseudomonadota bacterium; assembly: GCA_019352135.1. Taxonomy (GTDB): domain Bacteria; phylum Desulfobacterota; class Desulfuromonadia; order Geobacterales; family Pseudopelobacteraceae; genus JACRCG01. The sequence goes on along the minus strand of JABBNX010000085.1, from coordinate 12,561 downwards.
GCCCGCTCGGCCTGTTTTTGTATCGTAGCATCGATAGTCAACATCACACTGTTGCCGATTGTCGGATAGCGCTCGGAGATTGTCCGCAACACTCTACCCCGTGCATCGACTTCAAGCTGCCGCCCGCCGTCTCCCCCATGCAGCTCTTTTTCCAGGGCTCGTTCAATGCCATTCTTACCGATATAATCTCCGGGGTTATACGTTTCAGAGCCCGAGTTCAATTCTTTTTCCGAAACTTCGCCGATATACCCGAGCAGATGCGCAGCAAGCTGGCCGTTGGTGTATTCCCGCACCGGTTTCATCTCGATCTCGATGCCGGGCAACCGCAAATGGTTTTCTTCAACAATATCGACATCGTCACGGGTGAGATTGGAAGCCAGAACGATCGGGTAGTATTGGGCACGCCCTGCGCCCTTTTCCCATCGTTCTTCCATATCTGCACGGTCAAGCCCCAACAGACTGGAGAGCAATGTGAGAAGCGCCTCTTTATCTTTAACCTCTTGCGGAACTGCTGCGAGGCTGAACGAGGGACGATTACTGACCAGCACCGTACCGGTGCGGTCCAGTATTGTGCCGCGTGAGGCGGCTATCGGCACAAAGCGGAGCCGGTTGTTTTCCGACATGGTCTGATAATTGTCGGTGTTCAGTATCTGCAAGTGCCACAACCGGATTACCAGGAAGAGGAATACAATACCGACCACAAATGAAAGAACCAGTACCCGTTGTTTTGACTCTAGTAATTCTCTGACGAAGCGCCGTTCTTTCATTGAGATTCCACCTGAGCATCAAAACCGGGAAATGCTGCAACAAGCGAAGCTATAAAAGCATTGACCAGAAGGTGCGGGAAAATGTCTGAAAACATTGAATAGGCGATTCCGGAAGATTCGGTAAACATGACGACCAGTAACAGATTTACTGCTAATCCGGCAAGCGTAACGCCGGCAACTGTCAGGACAAATAGGATGGCGCTGTCTGCATACAAGCGGCCCGATACGCTTTTGATAACAAAAAAAGAAATCAGGAACGTGGCGGCATTAAGGCCAAGATATAATCCACTAAAGACGTCGTTGAGCAGACCAAGAAACCAAGCCAGAGGTGCCCCTACCTCGAATGATTCTCGCAGGGCCAGAAAAACCATGATGACGAGCAACAGGTCCGGCTTGAAGGGAGGGCGTATAAAGACAGGAAGCAGCGACACCTGAATGACAAGCGACGCAAGGACGAGACAAAACAATATAAGAGCGGCGCGTCTACTCATACCCACCACGCAGCACGACAAGGACCTCTTCAAGGTGAGGAATGTTTACAGACGGACGAATCGACACGGTTTGGAAAATGCCGTATTCTCCCCGTTTAACCATGGTAACTTCACCAATCGGTAGACCTTTTAAAAAGATTCCGCCGATTCCTGATGTCATAACGGTATCTCCGACTTTCACATCTTCTTCGCGTGTCGTAAATTCAAGAGTGCAGAGCATTTCACTTTTGCCTTTAACAACTCCCCGTGCCCGAGAACGCTGTATAGTCGCAGAGATTCCACTGGCGTGGTCCGTCAGCAAAAGAACGCGAGAGGTCGAGGGGGAAACCTTGACTGTCTGGCCGACAACACCATCTGCAGAAATCACTGCCATTCCTTCGCGAATGCCGCTCGAACTACCGCGATTTATTACCAGTGTCCTGAACCATGAAGTGACGTCTTCGCCGATAATAGTTGCAGCAACGGTGGGTTCCTTGACGCTTTTTTTCATATCCAGCAGTTGTTCAAGGCGCTGGTTTGCCAGCAGTGCTTCCTTCTCTTCCAGTACCTGTGCGTTGAGGCTGCGGATGTCGTCTCGTAGTCGGATGTTCTCGCGATGAGTATCGACCAGTTGTATGTAACTGTCCCAAATGTTTTCAACAA
>JABBNX010000085.1:0-10651 GCA_019352135.1 Pseudomonadota bacterium | reverse complement strand
GAGCCGGGATGCCGGCTGGAGCAAAGGCGAGAGTATGGTTAGAGTTGAACTCTCAATGATATTGGCTTCGCGGTTGTGGGGAACATTCAGCGAAAAGACCAGCAGTGCAGCAATAACACCAGCTCCGGTAAGGAGTGGATACATATATTTTTTCAAAAATTCCATGGGATAAATCTCACTCTACTCGTATCGGAATCCGCACAGTTCGGCTTCATCATAGACGCGCTGGAGGTATTCCTTGTATGAAGAGTTGGGTGTGGCAATTATAACATCTTGCATCTGTTGGCAGTCAATAAAGCCGTTTCGTAGTGCTATTTCTTCGAGACACGCAATTTTTAGGCCCTGTCGCGATTCGATGGTTTCAATAAAGTTGCTGGCCTCCAGCAGACTCCGATGCGTACCGGTATCTAGCCAGGCGATCCCGCGACCAAGCCGCTCAACCATCAATTCTCCGCGTCGCAGATAATCAAGATTTACATCGGTGATTTCAAGCTCGCCCCGGGCGGAAGGTTTGATAGATTTTGCTACAGCAACAATATCACTGTCGTATAAATAAAGTCCGGGAATAGCAAAATGAGATTTAGGCGTGGTCGGTTTTTCTTCGATGCTCAGAACAGTGCCGTTTGAATCGAAGGCAACAACACCGTAGCGTTCCGGGTCGTTGACCTGATAGCCGAAAACTCGCGCACCGGTCGTGAATTGCGATACGATCCTGTTCAGGTTCATTTTTCCATAGAAAATGTTGTCACCCAGAATCAGGCAGACCGGCTGGTTATCAATAAACTCCTCGCCAACCAGAAATGCCTGGGCAATTCCTTTCGGTTCCGGTTGAATCTTGTATGAAATTGTTACCCCCCACCGTGAACCATCGCCCAGAAGTGCCTCGAAACGTGGCGTATCGTGCGGTGTTGAAATAAGCAGAATATCCTTTATTCCGGCTGTCATCAGTGTCGCCAATGGATAATAAATCATCGGCTTGTCATACACCGGCTGCAGCTGTTTGCTGGCGACCAGTGTCAGCGGGAAAAGCCGGCTGCCAGCGCCCCCGGCCAGAATTATTCCTTTTTTAATGCCGTTGGACATAGTCAATACCTCGTATGATTTTGTATGTAGTTTAGGTAGCATGTTATCTGGAGTAGTGTCAATTTTGATGGAGAAATTACAGCAGGAATTTTACTGCTGAGAGTAAATCATCGCTGACGACCGTTTCAGGTCCGATATTCTGTTCCTCAACAGTTCCATATCCGGTTCGGACCAGAACGGTGCGGCATCCTGCCGCCTGGCCAGCTTCCATGTCGGCTAGTTTGTCACCAATCATGACGGAATTCTCCAGGTCAATGTCATAGCGGGATGCGGCTGCCTGCAGCATTCCCGGTAACGGTTTTCGACAGCTGCATGGAAGTGCATAGCTGCCGCGCCCAGAATGGTGGTGCGGACAATAGAGCCACGCATCAACGTGCGCCTTTGACCGTTCCAGTTCTCGATCGATGTGGCGATGCAGGTTCTCTACGTCATCTTCCGTGTAATAGCCCCGTGCGACTCCGGATTGATTGGTTACCACCACAACCATGATGCCAGCCTGATTAAGCAATCTGATCGCTTCCGGCGCGCCCGGGATAAATTCGAAATCGTTTACCTGGTACAGATACTCTTTTTCAATATTAATGGTGCCATCCCGGTCCAAAAATACTGCGCGCTTCATCAAAGCCTCCGCAACAATTGTTTCATGAAATTTAACCTGCTGATTTAGTGAGCAATTCATACAGAGAAGCATTGACAACCTGATACGGAAACCACTATAACATCCCCTACTAACATAAAGGGAGATGCATTTCGTGATCAAGACCAATAATCTTAAAATTACCGGTATAACTCCAATAATTGCGCCTGCTGACCTGCGTCAGGTTTTTCCGTTGTCTGAAAGGGACCGGACTTTTATCAGCAGAAGCAGGGAACAGATAAAAGAGATCATTCAGCGCAGGGACAAGCGGCTTATTGTGGTAGTCGGTCCCTGCTCGATTCACGACACTGAAGCCGCCCTGGAATACGCCGGAAGATTGACTGAACTTTCGCGTAAAGTTGATGATCAACTCCTGCTTATTATGCGGGTCTATTTTGAAAAGCCACGCACTACCATCGGCTGGAAAGGGCTGATCAATGATCCTGATATGAACGGCACCCATCTCATTTCCAAGGGACTTGGTATTGCCCGCGGCCTGCTCAGCCAAATAACTGCCCTTGAGGTGCCGGTCGCCAATGAAATGCTTGATCCGATTACTCCGGAATATGTAGCCGATCTTATCAGTTGGGGGGCCATTGGTGCCCGTACAACCGAATCTCAGACCCATCGAGAAATGTCCAGCGGGCTCTCGTTCCCGGTCGGCTTCAAAAATGGTACCGACGGCAACCTGCAAATTGCCATTGACGCCATGAAAGCAGCGCAACACCCGCACAGCTTTCTCGGCATCAACCGAGAGGGACGGACTTCTATCATTCAAACCAGCGGCAACCCTGATGTACATATCGTTCTTCGTGGCGGATCGAAAAAAGTTAATTACCATGCCGAGGACATTATCCATACTGAAGAGCAGCTCAATAAAAATGGCCTGCTGCCGACCATAATGGTTGACTGCAGCCATGGGAATTCTAACAAAGACTACCAGAAACAGCCTGAAGTTCTTGAGTGTGTTGTCGATCAGATGCTGGCCGGAAACTGCTCGATTTCAGGGGTCATGATCGAGAGCAACATTGAAGCAGGAAATCAGAAAATACCGTCTGATATAAGCCAGTTGAAATACGGTGTCTCAATAACAGATGCCTGCATCGACTGGGCAACAACCGAAAAAAATCTGCTCAGCGCTCACAACAGATTGCAAAAAAGGAAATAACTACTAGCGGCGGGCGGACAGCATCCGCCCCTTATTCAGCACCGTATGTCATCATCAATCCACTTGCCGCCCGGCCCAGCGGCCCATTGAACGTCCCCTCTGCCCCTTCGGCCAGCAGATCCAGGTAGTTGATCTTCTTTTTCGGCGGCAGCAGGAGCTCCGGTTCACCCGAGATTCCGGCCAGCCTTCCCGCCTCTTCTATTGCATCCTGAAGAGTTCCCAAGCGATCCACCAGTTTATGGTCCTTAGCCTGTTCTCCGGACAGAATCCGCCCATCAGCTATTTTACGTACATCTTCAATCGGCAGTTTACGACCTTCAGCGACTGCCCTGACAAATTGCTCATGGGTATTATCGATCACCGACTGCAGCATGGCACGATCTTCGGGAGAAAACTTCCGAAACGGCGATCCGGAATCCTTGTATTTACCAGTTTTCAGTGTGTAGGATTTAATTCCGATTTTATCCATCAATGATTCAATGTTGGATAGTTTGAGAATAACCCCGATGCTGGCCGTTATGGTGCCGGGGTTCGCATAAATCATGGTTGCCGGTGCAGAAATATAGTATCCACCCGAAGCAGCAAGGCTGCCCATAGAAACTATAATCTTCTTTTTGGCAGCGAATTTCTTGACTTCGGAATATATTTCCTGTGACGGGGCTACAATTCCACCTGGTGAGTCAACTCGCAACACAACCGCTTTTACCGAGTCCTGCTTAAGGAAATATCTCAGCTGCCTGATGGTTTCTCTCGAGTCGAGAATCATTCCCTTTACCTCAACCAGTCCGACCCCTTCTTTGCTTATTATGGAAGTATCTCCGGATCGAAGGATTGTCCCTGCAATCTTCACGGAGAGTGCAAACAGGAGTATGAATGAAATCAGCACTGTTGCAGTGATAATGACAACTTTCTTTGACATATACGGGCACCTTACCAAGATTTTATCTTTTGAGAAACAAACGCATCTGTTACAGTCTGGCTATGAAAATACTCGTTATTTCGGATACCCATGGTAATACTAATCGTGCCTTTATCGCACACACTCTTTCCGAGCCGCTCGATGCCGTGATCCATCTTGGTGATGGGAGCGCCGATGCGGATGAGCTGCGTGCAGTGCTTGATACCCCGGTAATTAACGTTGCCGGCAACTGTGACCCCGGTGCAAATGCTCCGCGCGAATATGTATGGGAATGTGAGGGAAAGCGGATTCTGTTGACCCATGGAGACCTGTATCAGGTTAAGTCCGGATTGGCTAAACTTCGGCAAAGGGCGAAGGAAACCGGGGTAGACGCGGTTTTATTCGGGCACACGCACCAAAGTGTGCTTGAAATCCATAACGGATTGCTGCTGGTAAACCCTGGTTCACTTTCAAATGCCTGCCATCTCCGCAGTTTTGCCGTCCTGATTATTACGCCTGAGGATATAACCGTCCGGCATTACCACATTGATTAAACATCACCTTCCCTGATTAAAGCTTCCCGCCCCTTGTGCACGGCCTTCTCCAATCTGCGCCTCCTCGGCCAGGTGAAAACAAAGTCAATTGGACCTGAAAGGGTATACATGAGCAGCACGGCAAATGTCATGAGCACCGGTTCGGCGGCAACTACAATTAACAACACCACAGCAAGCAGTAAAAAACCGAATGGCTGCCGCTTTATCAGGGCCGGATCTTTAAAAGAATAGTATCTGAAGTTTGAAACCATCAGGAACGCCAGCAGATAAATAAGTCCTAGTATGGCAAGTTTTTTAAAAGAACTTGGCCAGCCGAAGTGGTTAAAGAGAAGTACTGTTGATGCAACCATGCTTGCAGCTGCAGGAATGGGGAGCCCGACAAAGCGCTTACTTTCGACGGTGTCTACCTGGACATTGAAGCGGGCAAGCCGCAATGCGCCACAGACCAGAAACAGGAATGCTGCCAGCCAGCCAAGTCTGCCGAACGGCCTGAGCGCCCACGCATACATCAGCAGCCCCGGCGTGACCCCGAATGCAACCAGATCGGCAAGGGAATCAAATTCGACACCAAACTTGCTGGTAGTGCCGGTCAAGCGTGCGACCTTGCCATCAAGACCGTCGCATATCGCAGAGATAAATATCCAGATTGCCGCCGTGCTGTAGTTGCCGTTCAAGGTTGACACCATGCTGTAAAAGCCGGCAAAAAGACTTGCAGCAGTTACCAGATTTGGCAGAATGTAGATGCCGCGCTTCATGTTTTCTTTTTTTTCTATCGGCGCAGACATTGTTTCATTACTCATGTTGTGTCCTTGTTCAGACAATTCTGGCCAGCACGGTTTCACCAGCCACCGCCTTGTCACCCAGCTTCACCAAAGGTTCAACGTCCGGTGGTAGATAGACATCAACTCGTGAGCCAAAGCGAATTAATCCGTATCGTTCACCTCGAACCAAGAGGTCTCCAATCCGTGGATAACTGATGATACGGCGCGCTATCAGGCCGGCAATCTGCACAAACGCAATTCGTGTGCCTCCGGCAATCTCCAGTATGATGCCGTTGCGCTCGTTCTCGAAGGAAGCTCGCCCGTCACGCGCATCAAAGAACTTCCCCTGATGGTGAAAAGTGTCAATAACGGTGCCGTCAAATGGGACGCGGTTGACATGAACATTGAATACCGACATGAAAATGCTGATTTTTAGAGCCGAGGAGCCAAGCGGAGTTTCGGGTACCTGTTCGACAACAATAACGGTGCCGTCAGCCGGGGCAATGACTGCGAAGCTGTCGGCTGGGACTGTTCTGTCCGGATTGCGGAAAAAATAGAGCACGAACAGTGTTAGCAGCAGAGAAATAACGGCTGGAACAAGTAAAACTGTTGAGCTGAATCTCCAGGAAGCAACAGACAAAAGGACTGTCAACCCGATTGAATACGCGATGAATGGATAACCTTCTTTAGCAAATGGGGATGAGTTATTCATGAACCTGCCTAGTCCTGTCAAACAGGAAACGTGGTTAACAAAATATATTCTGCCTAAACATGCGAGGAATATATTTTCTGACTTACTGAAATGCGAAGACACCCCTCTCCAGACGGAAGAGGGGTGTCGTGATACGCGTTAAGGACTTAGTTTTTTGTTTTGTCGACGATCTTTTTAATCCACGGCATCATGCTCCGCAGTTTCTCGCCGACCTGCTCGATCGGGTGGGCAGCATTGAGGCGACGGCGTGCCGTCATCTCCGGGTAGTTAGTCAACCCTTCAAGAATGAAACGCTTGGCATATTGGCCATTCTGGATATTAGCCAGACACTCCTTCATGGCCGCGCGGCTCTGGTCATTGATGACCTGCGGTCCGGTGACATATTCGCCAAATTCAGCATTGTTGGAGATGGAATAGTTCATGTTGGCAATACCACCCTCATACATGAGATCCACGATCAGCTTGAGCTCATGCAGGCACTCGAAATAGGCCATCTCGGGAGCGTACCCAGCTTCAACTAAAGTCTCAAAACCGGCCTTCACCAACTCCACAGCGCCACCGCAGAGCACGGCCTGCTCGCCGAACAGGTCGGTCTCGGTTTCGTCCTGAAAGGTTGTTTCGATGATGCCGGTGCGGCCGCCACCGATAGCGCTGGCGTAGGAGAGAGCCAGGTTGCGGGCTTTGCCTGAAGCATCCTGGTAGACGGCAATCAGGTCGGGAATTCCACCGCCCCTGACAAACTCGGAGCGAACCGTATGACCGGGCGCCTTGGGGGCAATCATGATAATGTCAAGGTCTGCGCGTGGCACGACCTGGTTGTAGTGAATGGCGAAGCCGTGAGCAAATGCAAGGGCTGCTCCCTTTTTGAGCTTCGGCTCGATTTCATCGCGGTAGAGAGTCGACTGGAACTCGTCAGGTGTCAGGATCATTACCAGATCAGCCGAGGCAACAGCTTCGGCAACGGTTGCCACCTTGAGGCCGGCATTTTTTGCCTTGGCAACAGAGGTAGATCCTTCACGCAGCGCTACCGTTACATCAACACCGGAATCCTTGAGGTTGCAAGCGTGGGCATGGCCCTGTGAACCGTATCCGACGATGGTAACTTTTTTTGCTTTTATCAACGCAAGATCACAATCCCGATCATAATAAACGTTCATACTGGTACATCCTCCACATAAATTTTATCCGGCAAACCGGTCGAACTTTATACGCAAAACGAACGAAAAAGATACTACAATCAATCAAGACTGTCAACGCAAATAGCCGTTATGACCTCAGTTGCAGCATGTAACCTGTTCTATGTGAACAAAAAAGCCGCCCGTTGGCCGGGCGGCTTGAACAATAACGCACCACCTACTGTTTTCCTACCCGTTCCATCCCTTAGCACCCCGTCCGATGGCAACAGATCCTGTTCGCACAACCTCTTTCAGTCCCAACGGTCTCAACAGATCCAGAATCGCATCGATTTTAAGCGGGTTACCGGTCGCCTCAATCGTATATGATTTGGGGGTGACATCAATTATTTTAGCCCGGAAAATATCAACAACTCTCAAGACCTCTGCGCGGGCATCATCCTCGGCAGAAACCTTTATCAGGGCAAGCTCGCGCTCTATGGCACTGTCGTCACTGAAGTCAAGCACCTTGAGGACATCAATCAACTTGTTGAGTTGTTTGTTGATTTGTTCAAGAACCTGCTCGTCGCCTCTGGTAACGATTGTCATTCGCGACAGGCCGTCTTCGTTTGTCGGGGCTACCGACAGTGACTCGATATTGAAACCACGCCCGGAAAAAAGCGTTGCCACACGGGAGAGAACCCCGAAATCATTTTCAACTATCACCGATATTGTGTGTTGCATAGTTATTTACTCTCCTTATGCGTTCAGTACCATTTCATTGAGCGACGCTCCAGCAGGAACCATAGGCAGCACTTTTTCTTCACGTGCAATCATGAACTCCATGATTACCGGTCCCTTCTCCTCAAATCCCTGCTTGATAACATCTTCTACTTCACCCGGTTTTTTCGCCAGAAATCCCTTGGCACCGTAGGCATCCGCAAGTTTGATATAGTTGATCGGCAATTCCATACATGTCGAAGAATACCGCTTGTCGAAGAAAAGTTCCTGCCACTGCCGCACCATCCCAAGGAAGTTGTTATTGAGTATGACGATCTTGACCGGTAGACGGTTCTGTACCAGGGTTGCCATCTCCTGAATATTCATCTGGATACCACCGTCACCGCAGATCGTGATGACCTGGCGATCCGGATACGCTGCCTGTGCGCCCATTGCCGACGGCAGCCCGAAGCCCATCGTGCCGAGACCGCCGGAGGTAAGGAGCGTGCGGGGTTTGTTGAATTTAAAAAACTGGGCTGTCCACATCTGGTGCTGGCCGACGTCAGTTGAGATAATGGCGTCGTCATCTGACAATTCTCGCAGTTTCTGGATGACGAATTGCGGCTTGATTACCGTGCTGCTCTGTTTGTAGGAAAGAGGATGTTTTTCCTTCCAATCGGCAATATCCGCGTTCCACGACGCTAGATCAGCTATGAATCCGGGCAGTTTGTCATCGCTTTTGTCGACTTGCTTGATCATCTTTGTCAAAACATCATTGACGTCGCCAACAATCGGCAAGTCAACGCGGACATTTTTCTTGATAGATGTCGGATCAACATCGATGTGGATAATTTTTGCGTGCGGGGCAAACGTCGAAAGTTTGCCGGTGACACGATCGTCAAAACGGGCGCCGATAGCAATTATAAGATCACTATTACTCATCGCCATATTGGCGCAATAGGCCCCGTGCATTCCAAGCATGCCGAGCGAAAGATCATCGTTCTCCGGGAATGCACCGAGTCCCATTAACGTTGTTGTAACGGGCACTGACAGTTTGCGCGCTAATGCGGTTAATGGTTCGGCCGCATTGCCGAGTACCGCACCACCACCGACGTACATGACAGGGCGTTTGGAATCGAGAATCATGGCGACCGCTTTCTCTACCTGACGCGGGTGCCCCGAGAGGTTTGGCTTGTAGCCGCGGATTTCAACCGTTTCAGGATAATGAAATTCACCCATGGCCATCTGAACATCCTTGGGGAAATCGACAAGAACCGGTCCGGGACGGCCACTGCGGGCGAGATAGAATGCTTTTTTCATAGTCAGGGCGATATCCTTGACATCACGAATCAGAAAACTATGTTTCGTGCAGGGTCGGGTAATACCAATAATATCGACTTCTTGAAAAGCATCATTGCCGATCAGCGCGGTTGGCACTTGACCGGTTATAATAACCATCGGGGTAGAATCCATATATGCCGTGGCGATGCCGGTTACGGTGTTGGTTGCGCCGGGACCCGAAGTTGCAATTGCAACCCCGACTTTACCGGTTGCACGTGCGTAACCGTCGGCCGCGTGGGTGCCGGCCTGCTCGTGTCGTGGCAGGATGTGGTGTATCTCTTTGAAATTAAAAAGTTCATCATACAGATTGATGACGGTGCCGCCGGGATAGCCGAAAACGGTATCTACACCCTCTTTTTTCAAGCATTCAAGCATTATTCGTGCGCCGTTCATTTTCATGTGAAACCTCATTGTTATGAAATCCTCACCTTGTGAAAAAGGTGGAAACAGTCAGGCCGGTAAACCGGTCAGACTTCTCAATCAGCTGTCGTAATTGCTCCAGTATGGGCAGACGTGACTACCTTGGCATAGCGTGCCAGCCAGCCACCCTTGATTTTTGGCTCCGGGGCCTTCCATCCTGCCCGGCGGGTTGCAAGGGTTGTTTCGTCAACTAACAACTCCAGTCTCCGGTTCGGGATGTCGAGTGAAATCCTGTCACCATCTTCAACAAGAGCAATTGGTCCACCTTCGGCAGCTTCCGGTGAAATATGACCGATACAGGGGCCGCGGGTGCCGCCAGAAAAACGACCATCGGTAATCAACGCAACGCTGTCGCCCAAACCCATCCCCATGATGGCGGCTGTAGGTGCCAGCATTTCCCGCATACCGGGTCCGCCTTTGGGGCCTTCATAGCGGATGACGACGCAATCGCCGGACTTGATTTTTCCTTCCATGATGGCCGCCATTGCCAATTCTTCGGCATCAAAACAGCGGGCGACACCCTCGAAGGTCATCATCGCGGCGGAAACGCCCGACTGCTTGACGACGGCCCCTTTGGGAGCGATGTTGCCGGAAAGGATGGCTATGCCACCTTCCTTCTTTATCGCATTCCCAAGCGGGCGGATAACCTCCTCGTCCACATTCTGTATGCTTTCGGCCAGTTGGTGCGTGGTCAGGCCAAACAGTGTGGGCGTATCGTGAATTTTATCTCCAAGTTGCTTCATAACGCCGCTAACGCCGCCGGCGATATCCAGATCTTCCATAAAATGCTCACCGGCCGGATTCATTGAAGCCAGTTGAGGTGTGTCTTTGCCCAGTGTGTCAAAGAGTTCCAACGGCAGCTCAACACCAGCTTCGTGGGCAATAGCCAACAGATGCAGGACGGTATTGGATGAACCGCCGAGTGCCAGATCAACGCGGATGGCATTCTCAAAGGCTTCTCGGGTCAGGATGTCACGGGGTTTGACGTCCTTCTGCACCAGTTCGACGATCTTTTCACCTGAGGCAAAGGCGATGCGGCGTTTGAGCGCCGAAACGGCCAGAGCTGTGCCGCAGCGGGGTAAACTCATTCCCATTGTTTCGGTGAGGATCGCCATGGTATTGGCGGTAAAGAGGCCTTGGCAGGAACCCATGCCGGGACAGGCATTATCCTCGCAAACCTGCAATTCCTTGTCGTTGATTACCCCGGCTTTGTAGCGATTGTCGCCTCGCTTGCAGGATGCAAGG
>JABBNX010000084.1 GCA_019352135.1 Pseudomonadota bacterium | reverse complement strand
TTGTTACTCCAAAAAAGGATTTTATGAGAAAACGACATTAAAGCCCTGACCTGATAATTAATTACTGGTAAAAGCGAACATTGAAGCAATCGCCCTGCAGCCATATCCGGCTGAACTTGACTCTCTGTAGAGCCTGTGTTAGCTTTTTAGATAGTTTTTTCTCCTATGAGGTACGCAATGTATTTCCCACCACGAGATAAATTTTATTCGCTTGCTGAAACAGGCAACCTGATCCCGGTCTTTTGCGAAATTATGGCAGACATGGATACGCCGGTATCAGCTTTCAGAAAACTTGACGACGGACACTTTTCCTATCTCCTTGAGAGTATTGAGGGAGGTGAAAAATGGGGACGTTACAGCTTTCTCGGCTCGACACCATCAGTCGTCATTCGTTCAAAGGGCCATCTCGTTGAAACCATTTCTGATGGAGTCATTGTTCAGAAAGAATCATCCGATCCGCTGGCCTGTATCAAAGAGCTTCTGGCACAGTTCACGCCAGTTGAGGTAGATGGTCTTCCCCGCTTTTTTGGCGGTGCCGTCGGTTATCTCGGTTATGATATGGTGCGACACTTCGAATCACTGACAACGGAAAAGCCGACTCTGCTTGATGCATACGATTCATATTTTCTGATAACAGACACTATCGTAATTTTCGACACCATGCGTCAAAAAATCAAAGTGGTTTCAAATGCCCATATTACTGAAAAAATATCTCCTTCAGAAGCGTATGAACGTGCAATAGAAAAAATTGACGAAATTATCAGCCGATTGCGCGCACCTCTAGCGCAAAATGCGGCTTCACTTCCTGGAAATCCGGTCAAATTCATCTCTAATATGTCCCAAGCTTCATTTGAGGATTCTGTCGAAAAAGCCAAGGAATACATCCGGTCAGGCGATATCATTCAAATTGTACTTTCCCAGCGCTTCAGTGGCGAGCTTACTGCCGACCCGCTCGATATCTACCGGGTACTGAGAACGCTGAATCCTTCACCATACATGTTCTTCCTGCGCCTTGGCGATACGGTGATTGCGGGTGCTTCCCCCGAGGTCATGGTGCGCAAGGAAGGAGACCAAGTGGAATTACGCCCAATTGCCGGTACTCGTCCCCGTGGCGCAACCCCTGATGATGACGCCAGAATGGCCGATGAACTCCTTGCCGATCCAAAGGAGTGTGCGGAACATGTCATGCTGGTAGATCTCGGCAGAAACGACCTGGGGCGGGTCTGCACAACCGGATCTGTCAGCGTATCCGAACTGATGCTCATCGAACGCTATTCCCATGTCATGCACATTGTATCAAACGTTCAGGGACAATTATCGGCTAACCGGGATGCTTTTGATCTGGTAAGAGCTACTTTTCCTGCCGGCACCTTGTCAGGAGCTCCAAAAATCAGAGCGATGCAGATCATAGACGAGCTTGAGCCGGTACGCCGTGAAATATACGGAGGAGCAGTCGGATATTTTTCCTTTTCCGGAAACATGGATCTTTGTATAACCATTCGCACCTTGATTATAAAGGATGGAAAGATCCACCTGCAGGCGGGCGCCGGCATTGTAGCCGATTCTGACCCCGCAACGGAATGGCAGGAAACTGTCAACAAAGGAATGGCCGTTATGAAGGCAGTTGAAATTGCTGAGAAAGGTTTGGCCTGAATGTTACTGATGATTTATAATCGGCATAGCAGTCCAGCACAATCCGATACCAGCAAATAACACATTCAACTACAGCAACTTATCACTTCATTAGACCGATAAAGACAGACTAAAACCGTTGACATCCTACGACATAGCGGGTATCGTTGCGGGTATCAAATCCACTCGTGAGGATACCCGCTATGTCACTCACCGACGCTAAAATCCGCAATACCAAGCCAACAGACAAACCTATCAAGATTGCCGATGCTAACGGCCTCTACCTCGAAGTAAAACCTACCGGCAGCAAATTATGGCGATACCGTTACAGGATCGGTGGCAAGGAAAATGTCTTTGCCATCGGCGAATATCCGGGAATCGGGCTTGCCAATGCTCGTATAGAACGTGATGCCGCAAAGAAACTGGTCAAGCAGGGGATTCATCCCGCTCACAACCGCAAACTGCAAGTGTCCGGTCAAATTACTGGAAATGAAAACACCTTCAAGACCAATGCAACAGAATGGATTGATTCAACGAAGATCAAAAAGGGATGGACAGCCTACTACACCAAGCAAGTTGAAAACGTCATGAATGCAGATGTATTCCCGCTTTTAGGAAATTTGCCAATCCGTTCCATTTCATCGGCACACATGCTGTCTGTCCTAGAGCGGATCGAGAAGCGCGGGGCAAATACTGTTGCACTCCTGGCGCGACAATGGTGCTCAGCAACATTCCGATATGCCATAGGCAGAAGGAAAGCAGATAACGACCCAACTGCGGTGCTCAAAGGCACGATCCAGCGTCCTAATATTCAGCACAACAAGCCACTATCACAGAAAGAGATACCCGCATTTCTCAAAGCACTGGACAGTTATGGTGGCTATAGAACCACCTACATTGCCTTGCGGCTGATTATGATGACTTTCGTTCGGACTATCGAGTTGCGGGCTGCAACTTGGGAGGAGTTCGATCTTGACAATGCGGAATGGCAGATACCTGCACATCGCATGAAGATGAGGGAAGAGCATGTGGTTCCACTATCACTGCAGGCGGTAGAATTTCTGAAAGAACTTAAAACTTTGACCGGGGGTCAAAAATGGTTATTTCCGAATTACCGGCGACCAATTGATTGCATGACCGCAACCACCCTGAACCGATGCATCGAACGAATGGGATATTCTGGTAAATTCTCTGCTCACGGTTTCCGTGGCACTGCATCAACTCTTCTGAATGAAATGGGATACCGACCTGACGTAATTGAAAGACAACTGGCACACGCCGACAGGAACAAGGCAAGAGCCTGCTACAACAGGGCGGAATACCTGCAAGAGCGGCGCGTAATGATGCAGGAATGGTCGAATTTCCTGGACAGTTTGAGCCAGGGAGCCAAGGTGATTCCGTTCTGGCAGCAAGCGGCATAATTTTTTTTACAACGAAGTGGCAAACAGTTTGATTTCGACGATTAACGTCTGATAGTGTAATGAACATGATACCTGACATCGTAAGAAAATCTTTTGAAAATGCCCCAGATGAACACCGCTTCCCACTGGCAAGACTCCATGCAGGGCATATTGCCAAGCTGCTGCAAACGGACGGCTCGTTTTGTCCTGGAGTAGCAGCGGTCAACCATTGCTTCGGGGCAACGCGAATAGTCTGCATAATGATGATCGTCGTGCTCTTCTGGATGAACTCAAGGCACTTCGTAATGCGGTTTTTTCCAAGGACTATGCGAGCATTGTCGAACCCGGTGTTGATGCAAAATTGACAATCGAGATACCCGTTAAAAACAATGTGATAACCGGCAATAAGGTGTTTGTGCTCGGGGCTTCATTCCGAGTTTCAGATTGCGGTCTTTGGAAAATGACGACGGCTTGACTTCAGTCTTGCCATTGATTCACCATTAACCTTTCCGACAAGGCTTTCCAAAAGATTGCCATCGGATCGTAACATATACGCTGACCAGCATTCTACCGCCTACGGGCGACCGAGAAGGCTGTCAAGCAAGGAGAACAACTCTGACGAGTTGTATGGGCACATCGCCCCTCCTGGCTTGGCAGCCTTTTTCTATTTGCCGTCACGCCGGGACCAACAGACACAAAACAATCTCGGAGGCCAAACCAAATGAAATATCTACGAATCAAACAAGTGCAGGAGATCGTTCCAGTGAGCAAATCTACGATTTACCAATGGATCAAAGAAGGCAGATTCCCGGCACCGACGAAACTCGGCGAGCGTACATCGGCGTGGGAAGAAAACATACTGACTATTTTGAGGGGCGTAGATCATATGGCATTTATTATTTGCTGAAAATTGGACAAATATGATATAAAAACTGGTACAAGATTTAGTACAAAAAGCAGAATAATGCATGGATAAACTATCAATATTATCAGATAGTTACTGTCAATAAAATATTCCTCGTTAGAATGAGGCGTTTGCACAAACAAATGCTACTACCCAGAAACGTCGAAAGACGCCAATGTGGTTACCAGGTTTTGCCGGCTTAAGGCTTAACCCAATGTAGCTGGAATTAATCCTACGTTGTGCACTGCTGAAAATCAACCAGGGGGAAATGGTTTGGTCGTCTCTACACTAAGACCCTTTCTACCCGAAAGGGTCTTTTAATTTCGCTAAGGTTTGAATTATGGTGATTGAAATAAACGAAATCTATCTCAGTTCCGTCATTGGCCGCTCCGTGATCAACAGCAACGGCGATCAGATCGGAATTCTGCGTGATCTGATCATGATCCCCGGCGAGGTATTCCCTGAGGTTTCCCACATCGTGATCAAATCGCGCAAGGGGATGAAGACTCTTCCCTGGAGTGAGGTCGCACTCTTTACTCATGTGGTGATTTCAACCGCCAGCACCACGCCGCAGCACCTGACAATATATCAGTCCGGAGATGAGGATATACTTGTCAAACGAGACCTGCTTGACAAGCAGATTGTTGATGTGGACGGGGCCAAAGTCGTTCGGGTTAATGACATAAAACTCGGCAAACTGAATCAACGGCTGTGCATATTTTCGGTCGACATCGGGTTTCGCGGCCTGCTGAGACGCCTTGGCTATGAACGTTTTGGAGAGCGGTTTGCCCAAGCGGTCAAGCGTGATATCCCGCACAGAGAAATCAGCTGGGAATATGTTCAGCCGCTTGAGGCAAACTCTTCAAAATTGGCGCTTAAAATTGCCCGTGACCAGATGAACGAGATGCATCCAGCCGATTTGGCCGATATTATAGAAAACATTCCAATCCAGAGCATCCGGACAGTGCTTGATTCAATCGACGCAGAAACGACCGGAGAAACTCTCTACGAACTTGAATCGGACATGCGTAACCTCATCATCAGTCAGCTGAACAATGAACAGATGACCGATATCCTCGAAGAGATGGAACCGGATGAAGCCGCTGACGTATTAAGTGACCTGCCGGAACAAAAGGCACAGGAACTGTTGGACATGATGGATCAGGAAGATGCCGAAGACATCCAGGAACTTCTCGAACACGAAGAGGATTCGGCAGGCGGCCTGATGACCCCGGACTACCTGAGGCTCACATCTGACATCACCGTTGGCCGGGCTTTGGAAATCCTCAAGGAGTGCGCCGATGAAGTCGAAACAATCTTCTACGGCTATATAGTCACCGCAGATGACCAGCTTGAAGGTGTCGTTTCCCTCAAAGGCTTGATTATGAATCCACCTGACACCCATATCACCGATATCATGGAAGAGAATATTAAATCAGTGCGTGTCGATGCAGAACCGGAAGACATGCTGGAAACACTTGCCAAGTACGACCTGATTGCCATCCCGGTACTGGATACAGAGAATAAAATGGCCGGCATCGTTACCGTTGACGATGTGCTGGCTCATTACCTGCCACAGATCATCAAAATCAAGCGGCGCTAGAAACCGGGTCTTATGTTCAACTATATTTCACAATTCAGATTTTTAAAACCGCTCAAGAGCTTCAGCCCCCGAAATGTCATGATCTTCCTGGCCATCCTCGGACCGGGCATCATCACTGCTAATGTTGATAATGACGCCGGTGGCATCACCACCTATTCGCTGGCCGCTGCCAATTACGGCTATTCCATTTTATGGATGATGATACCCACCACGATTGCGCTGATCGTGGTTCAGGAGATGTGCGCCCGCATGGGGGCTGTAACCGGCAAAGGCTTGTCGGACCTGATCCGTGAATCCTTCGGTGTCAAAGTCACCTTTTACGTCATGATTGCCCTGCTGCTGACCAATATGGGCAATTCCATATCCGAGTTCGCCGGTATCGCCGCCAGTTTGGAGATTTTCGGCATCAACAAATATATTTCCGTACCGATCTGCTCGGTTCTTGTCTGGCTGCTGATTGTCAAGGGATCTTACAAAGTAGTGGAGAAGGTATTTCTGGTAGCGTGCCTGGTTTACATCGCTTATCCGATCGCCGCCTTTATGGCCGGGCCGAACTGGCCCATCGTCATGAAAGCGACCGTTACCCCCACATTCAAAACCGACAGCGCCTATCTGATGACCTTGATAGGTATTGTCGGCACAACCATCGCCCCCTGGATGCAATTTTATCAACAGGCGGCAGTCGTTGAAAAGGGGATCACCGCCGATCAGTACAATTTTTCGCGGGTGGATGTCATTTTCGGCTGCATCATGGCCATTGTAGTTGCTTTCTTCATGATGGTCGCCTGTGCTGCAAGCATTCACCTGCATGGACTGAAGATCGAAACCGCTGCCGATGCAGCATTGGCACTGAAACCGCTTGTTGGCCAGCACGCTTCGGCACTGTTTGCCTTCGGTCTTTTCAATGCTTCGCTCTTTGCCGCCTGTATCCTGCCGCTTTCCACTGCCTACTACATTTGCGAAGGGATGGGCTGGGAATCAGGTGTCGATAAGGACTTCGAACAGGCGCCGCAATTTTTCTGGCTATTCACGATCATCATCGCCATAAGTGCCGGCTTGATCCTGATTCCTGATGCCCCCCTGATGGCGATCATGTTCATTTCACAGGTCGTTAACGGTGCAGTGCTGCCTTTTGTGCTCATGTTCATGATCAAGCTGATCAATGATAAAAAACTGATGGGAACCTATGTCAATGGTCCGGTATTCAACATCATCGCCTGGCTTACCGTTGTCATAATGATCATACTCACAATAGTCATGACCATCGATATGGCATTCCCGGGGTTGGTCAAGCAGTTGATGTCATTTTAAGTCAGGGTGCTGCCGAACGCTAAAGAGGGCCAGCGGAACATCCGGCGGGCCTCTTCGGTAATAACAGCGTAATGCTCTATTTTTTAATTTCCACCGCAATGCCTGCCTTACGAATCGTTTCAATAAACTCGGTGTAATTTTTATATTTTCGGTCATACGTTGCCCGATTATCATTATACTCCTTCTTCATCATATCAAATTGTACTTTGGTACTGTACGGCGTATCATGGAGCTGCTTGCTCACCAGATTCATATGCTGCTCAATACCGTTCAGTTCCGCTTCAAGAGCCTCCATTTCCTTGCGCCAGGCATCCCGGCTCTTGCCGCCATACAGATCCTTTTCTCCTCCCGGAACTGCAATGGATTTTACATCCGCATTTTCTGTTTGCCCGGTCTTGATTTCAAGATCCGGCGTAACCAGAGGCTTCACATTCTGCTGAATATCCTCGCGCCGTTTTACTTTTTTTTGATATTTCTTCGGGACGCTGGAATAATCTTCAGTGTAATTGTACGTACCGTTGTCGTCAACCCATGAATAGGTCTCGGCATATAGCGGAGTTGTCAGCAACAGGGCAAAAGCCAGATAGAAAAATGTTTTCATAGCGCTCCTCGTGTCCTAGCCTGGAGGCTAGGAAAATTCACGCCCCGCCAGCAGGTGAAAGTGAATGTGAAAGACCGACTGCCCCGCCCCCGCCCCGTTATTCTGCACGATGCGGAAACCGGAGTCGGCATACCCTTTCTCGAAGGCTATCTCACCGGCTTTCCTGAAGGCATATCCGACCAATGCATCATCCTGTTCGGCCATATCGATGCAGTTGACAAAATGTTTTTTCGGCAGCAACAGAAGATGCAGCGGTGCTTGAGGATTAAGATCTTCGATTACGAGCAACTGATCGTCCTCGAACACTCTCCTTGACGGTATGTCACCACGAATGATCTTGCAGAAAATACAATTTTCCATGCGGCCCCCTTGTTGGTTATTATCCGGTTTTTGCAACAATATCAAAAACTCTCGGTTGCCATCCGCCCCGGTAATCGGTGATTCACACAACCCAGCGACTATCAGCCCCAGAGCAAGCGCGGTCTGACGGACATCTTCGATAACCTTTTTGTGGACGGCAGGATCGCGTACTATTCCCCCCTCACCTACTTCGCCTTTACCAACCTCGAACTGCGGTTTGATCAGCGCGATGATCCGGCCACCCGGTTTTAACAGGCCGAGCGTAGCTGGAAGCACTTTGCCCAGTGAAATAAATGAAGCGTCAATGACCGCCAGTACCGGTACATCGTCAAGCTGATCCGGCGTCACCGTACGGATATTGGTTCTCTCCATGCTGACGACATGCGGGTCCTGCTGTAGCTTCCAGGCCAGCTGGCCATAGCCGACATCAACGGCAAAAACCTTGGCCGCTCCTGCCTGCAGCAGACAATCGGTAAAACCACCGGTGGAGGAACCAACATCGACAGCGACCAGACCTGTCACATCGACATCGAACTGATCCAGCGCCTTACGCAGTTTGAGGCCGCCACGACTGACGTAAGGGAGTTGCTCCCCCTTAAGACGAATATCTGTATCAATTGTTACCTGGTGTCCGGACTTGTCAAGCGTGTGGTCACCCACCACCACCTGACCGGCCATGATCAGAGCCCTAGCCTTCTCAATTGAGGGAGCCAGGCCACGTTCCAGCAGCAGTTTATCGAGACGTTGTTTTATCATAACAGAAGTCAAAAAAAGCCCCACTTCATTCAGCGGGACTTTTTTAACCTGAAATTACTCGCCAACCAACTGGCTCTTGGTAAAGAGCGCTCTCAGCCAATACCCTTCCGCCTCAATGTTTTCGCGGCCACCCTCTTCGCGATCAACCAGCGTCACGATACCGAGTACCTTTAATCCCTCTTCCTCGGCCCGGCGTACCGCCTTCATCGATGATCCGCCGGTAGTGACGACATCTTCCACAATAACAACTCTCGTCCCGGCTGGGAGATTCTTGCGTCCCTCCAGCCACTGGCCGGTGCCGTGCCCTTTCGGCTCCTTGCGGATAATAAAGGCATGCATGCTTCTGCCGTCAAGATGTGCGGCAATCGATGTCGCTGTGGCAATTGGATCGGCGCCTAACGTAATGCCGCCAACCGCCTGAACATTTTCAACGTCCTTGATGGCATCATAAAAAAGTTTTCCGACCAGAAACCCGCCTTCCGCATGTAGCGTGGTCTGCTTGCCGTCGAAGTAAAAGTCGCTCTGACGGCCGGAAGCTAAGGTCACCAGACGTTTTTCGTATGATAACTCTAGGATGATTTTCTTCAGTTGTTCGCGATCAGTCATGTTTCGTTTGCTCCTCTTCAAATAATCCCATCTGCGGAATCTCCGCAGGCTTGGGGAATGCAACCGGGTATTTCCCGGCAAAACAGGCTTTGCAATAACGGGTGTCACCATGACCGATCGAGGATATCAGTCCTTCTTCGGACAGATACCCCAGAGAATCGGCAGTAACATAGCGACAGATTTCTTCGATCGTGTGCGATGAGGAGATCAACTCCTTCCGGTTTGGCGTATCAATACCGTAGTAGCAGGGATAGCTGGTAGGGGGAGATGAAATCCGCAGATGCACTTCACTCGCCCCGGCGTTGCGCACCATCTTGACAATCTTGCGCGACGTGGTGCCACGCACGATCGAGTCGTCAATCACGACGACCCGCTTGCCTTTAAGGAGCTCACGTACCGGATTGAGCTTGATTTTGACCCCAAAGTGACGGATTGACTGGGCCGGTTCAATAAATGTGCGGCCGACATAATGGTTACGGATCAATCCCAATTCAAACGGAATGCCAGCTTCCTCGGCATACCCCATGGCCGCCGGCACGCCGGAGTCCGGCACCGCGATAACAACATCGGCGTCCACCGGGTACTCACGCGCCAGCTGCCGTCCCAGCTCCTTGCGAGCCAGGTAGACATTCCTGCCGAAAATATATGAATCGGGACGGGCAAAATAGACGAACTCAAAAATACAGGGGGTCGGCTCGATTTTAGCGAACGGGAAGTACGACTTGATAGCGCCATCTTTGGTACAGACGACCATTTCACCCGGTTCGATCTCCCGGATGAAATCCGCTTCGATCAGATCCAGCGCACAGCTTTCAGAAGCGATAACCCAGGCGTCACCGAGCTTACCGATGCATAACGGACGGAAGCCGTTCGGATCACGCACCGCTATCATACGGGTTTCTGTCAGGAAGAGCAGGCAGTAGGCGCCCTGAATCCGCTTCAACGCCTCGACAATGCGGTCAACGAGCGAGTTAGTCTTGTACGTGGCAATCAAATGGATGATTATTTCGGTATCCATCGTCGTCTGAAAGATCGAGCCGTAGGCTTCCAGTTCGGCCTTCAGCAACTGCGCATTGACCAGGTTGCCGTTATGGGCAACAGCAATCGAACCGCGCGAGTAGTCAACCATGATCGGCTGCACATTTTTTTCCACCGAAGCACCGGCGGTTGAATAGCGAACATGCCCGATTGCCGACCTGCCGGGCAGTTTTTTGAAGACGTCGGGATTGCTGAACACATCCGCAACCAGCCCCATTCGCTTGTGAGCGTGCAGGGAAGAATCATCAGAGGAAACAATGCCGCAACTTTCCTGACCACGGTGCTGCAGCGCATAGAGACCAAGATAGGTCAGGTTTGATGCCTCCGAATGATTATAAATACCAAAAACACCACATTCTTCTTGAGGACGGGATAGCTTCATAGGTAACGGCTCCACTTCATTTTGGGTCAGACAAGATTATTTCTAACATATTCGGCAGCATTTTTATACAGGATCAGACCATCACCCTCTTCCGGAATATTTTCCCTCGTCCAGCGTGGGTGTTGGGTATAGTGGACAAACGCCTCAGGATGCGGCATAAGTCCCATCAGGCGGCCAGTCGGGTCACAGAGGGCTGCTATGGCGTTGATTGACCCATTGGGATTGGCAGGGAACGCCACGGTTGGTTGAGTGTACTCAGCATCGCTGTATCGTAACACAGCCAGGTGTCCGGCTTCGATCCGTGCCAGTGTGGCATCGGAATCGCATAGAAATTTTCCTTCGCCATGACGTACCGGCAGATATATACCCTTGTTGATTCCACGGGTGAATACGCTTGGCGAAGCGGGGTCGGCTTTCAGGTACGTCCATCGGTCCTGAAACCGGCCACAATCATTATGAGTCAGTGTCACGGTCTGGTGGAGATATTCACCGTCAAATCCGGGTAGCATCCCCATTTTAACCATCAGCTGGAAACCGTTACAGACACCCAGTATTAATTTGCCGTCGGCAATAAAACGGGTAAACTGGTCAACCAGCTTTTCATCACCGCCGGCTACTGCAGCATTTTTCAAGCGATTAGCCTGAGCCTTGGCGCTTCCCAGATCGTCACCGTCAAGAAAGCCGCCTGTCAGATTAAGAAAATGAAAATCGTCCAGACGGATCTCCCCGGAGAGAATTTCGGCGATGTGGGCGATTACGGTTTCATCGAAGCCGCCGAGACGGCAGGCATGTGCTGCTTCCATCTCGCAGTTGGTACCATTGCCGGTAATGACAATTGCGCGTGTCTGTTTCATTAATTCCTCTTCTCCTTAAACTTTCGTACGTCATCAGTTTCAGTGTCTGCCATTCAATCCGGATTTCATTCCCAATCCGGATTCCGGCCGTTTATAACCGATAGAAATGCGGCTCCGTATTTGCTCAGTTTGTGCTCCCCTACCCCGGTAACCGACAACATCTCCCGCTCATCACGAGGTTTACTTGACGCCATCTCCAGCAGCGTCGCATCAGAAAACACCACAAAGGGGGGCACATTGGCACCATCGGCAATCTGTTTACGCAATATCCGCAAGCTATCAAACATCGCCTGGTGCAACGGATCAACGGCTCCACGGCGACGTTTTGACTTTTCTACCGGCTTGATAGCTTCACGGGGAAGGCCAAGTATCACCTGTTTCTCCCCCTTAAGAACCGGACGAGATGCAACCGAAAGTCCCAAGACTCCATAGCGGGTAAAATCCTGAACAAGATAGCCAAGATGAATGAGCTGGCGGAAAATATTTTCCCACTCCACTGCCGACAGGTCAGCGCCGATGCCGTAGGTAGACAATTTGTCATGGTGCAAATCGGTGATTCGTTGCCCCTTGGCACCGCGCAACACATCAATGACATGCCGGACTCCGAACCGTTCACCGACCCGATACACACAGGAAAGAGCTTTCCGGGCATGCTGGGATGCATCGAAACGCTGCGGCGGATCGGTACAGACATCGCAGTTGCCACAGTCATGTTCACGCTGGTCGCCGAAATAGGAAAGCAGCGCCCTACGGCGGCAGGTCAACGCTTCACCATAGGCAACCATGGCATTCAGCTTCTGAATCTCGACCCGCACCCGCTCGGCGTTGTCGCTGTTCTCAATCAGCGACCGGGCGGTCATTACGTCTCCCATCCCGAACAGCATCAACGCCTCTGACGGCAATCCGTCCCGCCCTGCCCTACCGGTTTCCTGGTAATAGCTCTCGACGCTTTTGGGCATATCATAATGCACCACGAAGCGCACATTCGGTTTATCGATCCCCATGCCAAACGCTACAGTGGCGACTACGATCCGCAGGTCATCGCGACGAAAGGCATTCTGCACCCGACTGCGCTCTCTGTCAGACAACCCGGCATGGTAGGCCGCAGCTGAAAATCCGGCTTGTACCAGTTGTTCTGCGATCTGTTCAACACGTTTTCTGCTCAGGGCATAAATGATTCCGGCCTCATCGTTGCGTCCTTGCAGGAATCTGGTCAATTGAACAAACGGCTTGTGCTTGGGGATAACCGTATATGTTATATTCGGCCGGTCAAAACCGGCAACAAAGACCCTCGCCTGGTGAATACCCAGCTGGTTAACAATGTCCTTGCGGGTTTCCGGATCAGCCGTAGCGGTCATCGCAACAATCGGGACGTCCGGAAAAGCATTCCGCAACTGGCCAAGTTTCACATAATCGGGACGGAAATCATGCCCCCACTGAGAGATGCAGTGCGCCTCATCTATGGCAAACAGAGCAAGCCGCAACCCGGACAGTGTATTAAGAAAATCGGGCAGCAGCAGCCGTTCGGGCGCAACATAGAGTAGATCCAGCTCGTTATTATGCACCTGGCGCAAAACCTGATGCGCTTCATCAGAAGTCAATGACGAGTTAAGGCAGGCCGCACGGACACCATTATCCTGAAGTGCATCGACCTGATCCTTCATCAGGGCAATCAGCGGTGATACGACGATCGCCACCCCATCACGGTGCAAGGCCGGTATCTGGTAGCAGAGCGATTTACCACCGCCGGTTGGCATCACCAGAAAAACATCTTCGCCAGCCACCACGCGCTCGATAACATCCTGTTGAGGCGCCCGAAACTCGTGAAACCCGAAGACCGTTTTCAGCGTGTGGTGGATAGTTGCAGGCACGCGGAAAGCTAGAGCTCTCTCAAAGTTTGCTGCCACGCTTCTTTCAGCTCTGGCAGACCGGCATTGACGACAGGAGAGCCATTCAAACCCGTTATTGAGAGCACCGGCATTTCGGTCACAACGCCTATCGAAGCAAAGCAGTTGCCACTCATGATAGACTCAAATTCATCCCAATTTTCCGGGTGTATCGTCACCAGATGACGGGAAGCCGATTCAGAGAAAAGCAATGAACAATCGTTTTTGTCAGGGATATTACCTTTCCAGAGGACGCGGGAGAGATCGAGGTTCATGCCAAAACCTCCGGCAAAGGCAGATTCGGCTGCTGCTACCGCCAGTCCGCCATCAGAGAGATCATGACAGGAAGCAACAGTTCCCTGGGTAACAGCTTTGTGATAGGCCTGATATCGCTTGTATGCCTTAGCGGTATCAACGGTGGGAACCTTATTGCCGATTGCCCCGGATAGAGCCAGATATTCGGAGCCACCAAGTTCATCTGCCGTTTTGCCAAGCAGATAAACGATATCACCCGGACGCTTGACATCCATTGTCACCGCTTTCCTCGCATCATCGATCTTGCCGATGACGGAAAACAGCAGCGTGGGAGGAATGGAGATCTTGGTCGTACCGTCGTAAAAATCGTTCTTCATGGAATCCTTGCCTGAAATCAGCGGCAGATTGTAGTCCATGCAGACGTCGTACAAGGCCTGATTGGAACGCACCAGCTGTGCCATCTTGTAGGCGCCGTCCGGGGTCTTGTCGGACAGCACCGGATCGCACCAGCAGAAGTTGTCCAGACCAGCGACGAGCTCCAGGGAACCACCGACAGCCACATAGTTCCGCAACGCTTCGTCAACAGCGTTGGCAGTCATGTGATAGGTATCGATGTCCGAGTAGCGGGGGCAGATACCGTGAGCCGTCACGACACCTTCAAATGAATCGAGAAGCGGTCTGACTATCGCGGCATCGGAAGGACCGTCATTAGCAACTCCTGTGAATGGTTTGACGACAGAACCACCCTGCACTTCATGGTCGTAGCGCCGCACCACCGATTCCTTGGAGCAGATATTCAGCGCGGCAAGCAGTTGCTTCAAGTCGTCCGTGTAATTTTCTTTTACCTCAAGATGCGGCTCGACATGCTGCGGAGGAGTCCACTTTGCCGGCAACTGCATCGGTGGCAACCCTTCATGCATAAATTCCATCGGCAGCCAGGCGACCGTTTGCTCACCATAGAGCATATGGAAGACTCCAGAGTCGGTGAATTCACCCAGCACGGTAGCCTCGACGCCGAAGCGCACCGCCATGGCAAGGAACTCTTCAATCTGTTCAGGAGGTACAGCCAGCGACATCCGCTCCTGAGCTTCCGAAATCAGTATTTCCCACGGATTCAAACCCGGATATTTGAGCGGCGCCTTGGCAAGGTCCATCCGGCAGCCGCCGCACTCACCAGCCATCTCACCGATTGAGGATGACAAGCCGCCGGCGCCGTTATCGGTAATGAAACGATAGAGCCCCTTGTCTCGAGCCCGGATCAGAAAATCGAACATCCGTTTCTGGGTGATCGGGTCACCGATCTGTACCGCTGTCACCGGCGAGTTCTCGTTGAGTTCCTCGGAGGAAAAGGTGGCGCCGTGGATGCCATCTTTGCCGATCCGTCCCCCGGTCATGACGATCAGATCGCCCGGTTTGATGGTCTTTTCGTGCGCCGGACGGCCGTTGACCACGGCGGGCATCAGGCCGGCAGTACCGCAGAACACCAGCGGTTTGCCGGCAAAACGGTCATCGAACACAAGAGAACCGTTGACGGTAGGAATGCCGCTCTTATTGCCGCCATGCTCGACACCTTCGACGACCCCCTCATAGATCCGGCGGGGATGCAGCAGGCGTGCAGGGAGCTGTTTGCTATAGAACGGATCGGCAAAACAGAACACGTCAGTATTGAAGATCAGTTTTGCGCCAATACCGGTGCCGAACGGATCGCGATTGACCCCTACGATTCCGGTTAGTGCCCCGCCATACGGATCAAGAGCTGATGGAGA
>JABBNX010000083.1 GCA_019352135.1 Pseudomonadota bacterium | reverse complement strand
GGCACGGGTCAAGGGAATTCAGGTGATCGGCACCGGTGACTTTACCCATCCCGGTTGGTTCGGCTGTCTGAAGGAGGAGCTGGAACCGGCCGAACCGGGGCTGTTCAAGCTGAAGAACGAGGCCGCCATTGTCTCGCCACTGGCGGAGGTGACGCCGTCTGCGGCTCCGGTGCGCTTTCTGCTCTCGGCCGAGATCAGCAGCATTTACAAACGTCACGGTGTGGTGCGCAAGGTGCACAACCTGCTCTATGTGCCCGACTTTGCCTCGGCCGAGCGGTTGAACGCACGGCTGGGAAGCATCGGCAATATCACATCCGACGGTCGCCCGATTCTCGGGCTGGATAGTCATGATCTGCTGGAAATTATGCTGGAGTTGGCGCCCGAAGGCTTTCTGGTGCCGGCCCACATCTGGACCCCCTGGTTCTCCCTGTTCGGCTCTCGGTCGGGATTCGACCGCATCGAGGAGTGCTTCGGCGACCTGACGCCGCATGTCTTCGCCCTGGAAACCGGGCTTTCCTCCGACCCGGACATGAACCGGCTGATTTCCGGGCTCGACAACTTCAGTCTGATATCCAACTCCGACTGCCACTCGCCATCAAAACTGGGGCGCGAAGCCAACCTCTTCTCTACCGGGCTGGATTATTTCTCACTGCGGGATGCTATTCGCGAGGGTCGGCGTGACACGTTCCGGGGTACGGTGGAGTTCTTTCCCGAAGAGGGGAAATACCATGCTGACGGTCACCGCAACTGCAACGTCTGCCTTGAACCCACGGAGACGCGCCGTCTCGGGCTGCGCTGTCCGGTGTGCGGCAAGCCGCTCACCGTGGGGGTATGCCACCGGGTCATGGAGCTGGCTGACCGGGAACAGCCGCTCCATCGCGACGATTCGCCCCGGGTATTCAGCCTGATTCCGCTCCCCGAGCTGCTGGGAGAAATCATCGGCGTAGGACCGGCCTCCAAGAAGGTGATGGAGCAGTACCGCCGCTGCATTGCCCGCTTCGGCTCGGAATTCAACCTGCTCCTGCATACTCCGCTTGAAGAGATCAGCCATGAAACCCCGATCCTGGGGGAGGCGCTGGCGCGGATGCGCAGCGGTCGGGTGATCCGCACACCGGGTTTTGACGGCGAGTATGGGGTGATCCGGGTCTTTGAGGAGGGAGAGGTGATGCGGCTGGCCGGTCAGGGGAGCCTGTCAGCAATGTTTTCCATAGCCGGAAAGCGGGACGGTGGTACGTGTCATCGAAGCCATATTTCGGTAAGTACCCTCACCTAACCCTGATAAACAGGATAAGTGCGTTTACGAAGTTATTTTCTGCCAGAAAAGCGCAGAAAATAACTTCTAACTTACTAGCAGTGCGAAAGTACCTTTTTATCTGCGCCCTTTGGCAGGCGGGCGCGGACCTTCTCCCTGGCGTTTGCCTGCAACCGGACGACCGGTGCGCTTGGCAGATGGCGCGGGACGCTCACTTCTGGCAGAATCTTTAACGGCAGCGGGCCGAAACTTCCTGACAGCCTCTTTCGCAGCAGATGAACGACCGATTTTTGCTGCTTCTTTAATCACAGGGCGGGCACTTTTTGCTCTTTTTTCCGCTGCCGGTTGCTCGTTCCTGACGGCATCTTTAGCCGCTGCCGGACGGGTACCCGTCGTCGGACGTGCAGATACAGCCGGCCGGGCAGATGCACCGGGGCGAGTGCCCGCCATCGGCTTTCGCTTGACGTAAGGAGTCTTTGCCGGGCGATCTTTCTGCGCTTTGGCGATGCTGACGACGATGCAGCGGTCAACCAGATACGTGCCATCCAGGGTTTCTACCACCTCATTCAGATTTACTTCAGACAGCATTCTGACATAGCCGCACCGTTTGAATTCGCCGCTTACTTCGTCAACGATCAGGTGGACCGAGGTGACGACTCCCATTATTTCAAAAAGTTTGCGCAAATCTTCTTCGGTTGCCTGCTCTGAGATATGTCCGACATAGAGTTCTTTCGCCATGTTTGTGATCCTTGTTATAAGTTTATTTCTGTTCTCTGTGGATGGCGAACGGCCCCCAGCTCTGGTCTATTGACATCAATTCCAGCGTATTGATGTTAACATGTGGCGGCTGACTGACGATCCAGCGTACCGTTTCTGCGATGTCTTCAGCCGTGAGCGGTTCAGTTCCCTGGTAAACGCTTGCAGCTTGATCGTCATTGCCTTTGAAGCGCACCTTCGAGAATTCCGTTTCGGCCATGCCGGGCTGAATGCAGGAAACCCGTACCCGTGTGCCGAGCAGATCACAGCGGAGATTCCGGGAAAACTGGGTTACAAAGGCCTTTGTGCCGCCGTAGACGTTGCCACCCGGGTAGGGCCAGGCGGCCGCGGTTGAACTGATATTGACGATATGGCCATGATTGCGGGCCACCATGCCGGGCAGCACGTAGCGGGTGCAGTACATCAACCCCTTGATGTTAGTGTCCACCATGGTGTCCCAGTCGTCCAGATCCGCCTGGTGAGCAGGTTCCAGCCCCAACGCAAGACCGGCGTTGTTGAGCAAAATATCGATTGCGCGGAAGCGTTCCGGCAGATCTTCGACCGCCGCCTGAACTGCCTTCCTGTCACGTACGTCGAGCGGAATGATGTGTACTTCAGCGTCTGAGGCCAGCTCTTCCTGCAGCTTCAGGAGCGGCTCAATCCGCCGGGCGGTCAGGATCAGGTGGTTGCCATCGGTGGCAAACATTCGGGCACAGGCTGCGCCGAATCCGGCTGAGGCGCCGGTAATGAAAATGGTTTTTCCGCTCATGATTCCTCCCGTCGTATCTGTACGATATGTATCAAATGTTCCAGATTTATACTATGCCAGGCTGTATACTGTCTCCAACAGCGTCTTTTGGCTGATCCCTCTTAGTTCGCAGAGGTGCAGCATCTCATGTGATACGGGGGCGCAGACGGTCAATTCAGCGGATTCAGCCAGAGCCAGCGTCGTCCGGAATGAATGCAGGGCAAAGCCCGACAATTCCGGCATATCTCCGCCACCATAGCGTTTGTCACCTATAACCGGATGACCGATTGCAGAAAGATGACGGCGGATCTGATGCATCCGGCCGCTGATCGGGGTAACAGCCAGCAGAGAGCAGTTGTCGCCTTCCAGCAGCATCCGGTACCGGGTTTCTGACTCCTTCTCGTCAAGCGGCTCGTTGATGACTCCACTATGATCGGGTGCTCCCCAGACCAGTGCCAGATAGAGTTTATCCAAGCCGGTCTCTTTCACCTGTCGTCCGTAAATACCGGCAGAACTGGAGCTTTTGGCGAGAATAACCGCACCGGATGTACCGCGATCCAGTCTATTGACCGGATATAATTTACAGGGTGTCGCTCGCTGCACCATATAAGTACAGCCGACATCTACCTGGTTGTCCTCGTGTTCGGCAGTGCGGTGCATCGGCAGGCCGGGAGGCTTGTTGATGATCAGAATAAGGCTGTCTTCATAGAGAATATCCACAGTCGGGCGGGTGGAGGAGAGTTGTGCGATCGTAGCGCCGCTTTCCTTGAACGTGACAGCATCGTTGAGGGACAGCAGGGTGTCGGGTGTTGCCGGAGCGCCATTGCATTTGACGGCCCCGTTTTTGATGAGCTTGCGTGCATACCCGAATGGCGAAGTCGGCATCAGGGTTCGCACGAAACTTTCCAATCTGCGGCAGTGGTCTTGGTGGGTTATATCAAAAGAGAGCATAGTATGTTTGGTGTGGGATAATCAGTAATTAGACCACCAACCTGTCGTCCTTGTATCCTGCATTGAGCTCCAGCGCCTCATTCATCGAACGAATGGCGACTTCAAGCTGGCTGTCATCCGGTTCACGAGTGGTTAGTCGCTGCAGCGCGAGTCCGGGGGTGATCACCAGCTTGACGAGCGGATGGCTGTCATTCTTCGCGCTCCATTTAAGAAACTCATAGGAAATGCCGGCGATCATCGGTAACAGAATAATTCTCGATCCGGCTTTGAGATAGAACGGCCAGAGTTTGGGAATCAGGGAGAATACAGCAATACTGACCAGCATCACAATCAGCAGGAAGCTGGTACCACAACGTGGATGGAGGCGGTTGTAACGGCGAACATTCTCAATGGTTAATTCGACACCGGCTTCAAAAGCAAAAATCGATTTATGCTCGGCGCCATGATACTGGAAAACCCGCTGGATATCTTCCATCCGCGATATTCCCCAGATGTAGGCAAGAAAAACAACGACGCGGATGACACCATCCACCAGGTTGAAGACGATGTTGTTGTCGCCAATGACCGGCGTCAACAGTTTGGTCATATAGAGCGGGAACAGGAAAAAAAGGCAGATTCCGAACCCAAAAGCTACCGCCATAGTACCGGCCATAGCCCACAACGAAAGCTCACTCCCCCCCTCTTTGTCGCTGTCTTTTTTCTTCTCTTTCTCTTTTTCATCGTCGGACATCGCTTCATTGGCTGAAAAATTCAGCGCCTTTATGCCGATGATCAGCGAGGAAAAGAGCGCCACAGCACCACGCACTATCGGCAGCTTGACGATAGGAAAACGCTCGGAGAGCGGGATCACAAGTTGTTTTTTAACAACGATCTCGCCGTCGGGACGGCGGACTGCAATGGCAACCGAGCGTGGGGCGCGCATCATGACCCCTTCAATTACCGCCTGGCCCCCAACAGATATCTTATCCATGGTACCTCGCAAAGCTATTCAAGATTCTTGTAAAATTCCCTGACTTCAACTGTCTGCCCGCAGCAGAACTTTCCTTCAGGACAGGGGCCGCCTACGCAGCCCGGGCCGGCTTCTCGGAAAATGACCGGAGCTATCCTTTTTACCAGCCGCAGCATTTCAATACTCATCTCGCGTATTTCCCACTGGGCCCGCTGACAGCAGCGCAGGGCAAAAAAGTGCAACAGTTCGCGGGCGTTCATGGTCATAATAATTTTGGTCTCTGTGGCATTTGGCAGAATATAACGGGCATCTTCGGCCGGTATGCCCATGTCGATCAGCTGGGCATACGCTTTGTGGACGGTTTCGGACATAAAGGCAAATATTTGGCGAGCATCCGAATTTTCGGCAATCGTATCAGGCATGATGGAGGTAAATTCCTCCTTGTGCGAAACATAGCGCTGTGATTGTTGAGAAAACGAGGCGATGCGGTGGCGCACCAACTGATGAGTGGTGACACGCGAAACACCTTCGATGCCGAAAGTGAATGAGGCATGTTCAAGAACCGAGTGATGGCCAAGGGACATGATCTTGTCCAGAAAGGATTCGATATCGGAAGCCGCCAGTTTTTCACGTAAATCATCAATTGAAGCGGGTGAGTAACAGAGACGGGCAGCTAACGCTACGGTACGTTCAGGATTGGGTGTGTGTTCGATCAGGGTGACGTTCATGATGTCCTGCTCGAGCCATGCTCAGGGATAGCAATGGTTATTTCAAAAACTGGCATGCTCTGTTTGGAAGTAGTGGCTCTTGAAACTAACCCGTCGGGATTAAGTGCCAAGAGCAAAAAAAGGGGATTTGCCTTGCGACAAAGCCCCTCTCAAGAGTTTACGAAACGGATGATCACGCCTGACCGTAACGTTTTTTGTAGCGCTCAACACGTCCGGCAGTGTCAATTAATTTCTGTTTGCCGGTGTAGAACGGATGGCAGGCAGAACAAATCTCGGTGTTGATCTCTTTTTTTGTGGAACGTGTTTGGAATGTATTACCGCACAGGCACTTCACGGTAATCTCGGAATATTCTGGGTGGATACCTTCTTTCATCTCTTCCTCCTTCAGTTGTGCTTTACGGTGAAGCGTAAACATTATCAATATTAAAGTGTAATCTTAGCTATTTTCATATTTTTTTGCAACAGTTATTTAGTTATTTCGACATTGAATCCAGAAAAGCCTGGTTCGTCTTGGCTTCGGAAAGTTTATCCAGCAAGAACTCCATGCTGTCGACCACATTCATGGGGTGAATAATTTTCCGCAGAATCCAGATCCGGTTCAAAGATGTCTTTTCAATCAGCAGCTCTTCCTTGCGGGTTCCGGACTTGTTGATGTCAATAGCCGGGAAGGTGCGCTTCTCCACCAGTTTGCGGTCCAGGTGCAGCTCCATATTGCCGGTGCCTTTGAACTCTTCAAAGATGACCTCGTCCATCTTGCTGCCGGTATCAACCAGTGCGGTGGCGATGATAGTCAGTGAGCCACCCTCTTCAATGTTACGGGCCGCACCGAAGAAGCGTTTTGGCTTTTGCAGGGCGTTGGCATCCACGCCACCGGTAAGGATTTTGCCGGATGGGGGTAATACCGTGTTGTAGGCTCGGGCCAGGCGGGTGATCGAATCCAGCAGGATGACGACATCTTTTTTGTGTTCAACCAGACGTTTGGCTTTTTCAATGACCATTTCAGCAACCTGAACGTGGCGGGTGGCAGGCTCGTCAAAGGTGGATGATACAACTTCACCGTTAACCGAACGCTGCATGTCAGTTACTTCTTCCGGTCGCTCATCAATCAGCAGCACGATAAGGTAAACCTCAGGGTGGTTTGCTGCTATCGAGTTGGCAATGTTTTGAATCAAAACAGTTTTGCCGGTACGGGGAGGCGCAACAATCAGGCCGCGTTGCCCTTTTCCAATTGGAGCCACCAGCTCGATGACGCGCATCGGCATGTTTTCCGACGTTGTCTCAAGAGTAAGCTTCTCTTGCGGGTAGAGGGGGGTCAGGTTGTCGAAGAGAATCTTGTCACGGGCAATATCGGGTGATTCGTGGTTAACCGACTCTACTTTGAGCAGCGCGAAATAACGCTCTCCCTCTTTTGGGGGTCTGATCTGGCCCGAAACAGTATCACCGGTGCGAAGGTTGAAGCGCCTGATCTGGCTGGGAGAAACGTAGATGTCATCCGGGCCCGGCAGATAGTTGTAGTCGGTTGCCCGCAGAAAGCCGAAACCGTCTTGAAGTGTTTCGAGAACACCTTCGCCAAAGATCGAGCCGTTCTGTTCTGTCTGGGCGTTTAAAATTGCAAAGATCAGATCCTGCTTCCGGAGGCTTGATGCCCCTTCGATGTTGAGATCCCGTGCAATGGTGTTGAGATCACTGATCTTCTTGCCTTTAAGCTCTTGTAAATTCATCTGTTCTCCTGCGTTACATTCTGCATGATATGGGGATTTAGCATAGGTAGACTCAATTTTCCGGCGAAGTTTTAGAAGCGGCTGCAGTAAAAAACTGCCACAGAGGGAGCTTCTCGCTTAAAGAGCAGATATATAGTTTTTCAGTAGGTTCGAATATTTTTACGTATGAAGAAGTCTAGGGGTCTACTCGGATGCCAGGATCTTTAATCTGAGGTGTTGTGACGTTACCCTTTATTTTCGGGGCTTGTCAATAAAAAACAGCATTGTTTATCCGAAAGACCAAACTTTTGTTGCCGGCTATGGATTTACCTTCAAAAGCTCATTGATAACAACTCCTGCCATGGTTAGCCCGAATATGGATGGTATAAATGAAATGCTGCCGAGAATCACCCGGCGCTGCTCGCAGCGGAACGCCTGTTCGGCCTGATTCGGGCAGATGCAGTCGGTGCCGCACGTGCGTGATGATGCAGGATCGAGCTCACGGTGCAGTTCGGTCGAATAGACAACCTGTACTCCCGAGCTGACGCCGGAATTTTTCAATATTTTCCGCATGCTGCGGGCCATCCGGCAGTTTCTCGTGGTCGATATGTCTGATACTTCAATTTTTGTGGGGTCCAGTTTGTTGGCAGCCCCCATGCTGGAGATGATCGGAATCTCCTGCTGGCGGCAGACCGTTATCAACGACGCTTTGGCGGTGAAATGGTCAATGGCATCAAGGACATAATCGGGCCGGGGCACCAGCAGTCTTTCGGCGTTCTCCTGTGAGAAAAACTCCTTGATCGGAATGATTTCGGCAGATGGATTGATATCGCGCAGGCGCGCCGCCATGACATCCACCTTCTGCAGCCCTACAGTGCTGGAGAGTGCATGGATTTGACGATTGATGTTGGTCAGACAGATGTCGTCAAAGTCTACCAGAGTGATACGCCCGATACCGGCTCTGCCAAGCGCCTCTGCGGCATAACTGCCGACGCCGCCAATGCCGCAGATCATGACATGCTTGCCAGCCATGGCGGATAATCCTTCTGTGCCGATCAGGAGTTCGGTGCGGGAAAAGCGATGAAGCATCATAGTGTGTACACCCTGCATTATAGATTTACTGGACCGGGAAAGAATTTGGCTACACGATAATCCTGGCAAAATCAGCACAGGTGGATATGCGTGCAGGACCGTAGCCGATGAAATCACCATCAATCTGGATGGGGTGGTTTCCCTTGACCTCAAAAATGGAAGAGTACAGACGGATCATATCCTTGTTTATTCCCGCCCTGTTCCGGAAAAGATCGAGTGCGCAGCCCAGATAAATACGTCGTGTGTTCCCTGTAATGCAGACGGCAGAAAGCCCTGGCGAAAACGGGCTGCTATCCGGTGACAGGATGAAATTGCCGCCATAGCGGGAGGCATTGCAGATGATGGCAGTGTGGCAGGTTATATCTCTTTCAGGGGTGCCAATATCGAACAGAGTTGTGTTCCACGCCATTGCGTTCTTTAGCGCCGATAACGCGTAGGCTCCCTGTCGAAAAAACTTTTTCCCTAATGGCCACACATCCCTGACAACAGTGCCGTCAAGTCCGATCCCCGCCATAAGCAGAAAGCGGTGGCTATGCCCTTCCAGTTCAATAACACCGACTGAAAAGGATCGTGTCTTTCTGTTCTTTATCCGTGAAAGAGCGGTATCTATAGATGTTATTCCGATTTCTGCTGCCAATACGTTGGATGTTCCGAACGGCACCACCGCGAGAGTTGCAGTGCCCGGTTTCAGCCCGTTGGTGACGGCATTTATGGTCCCATCGCCACCGGCAATTATCACCAGAGACGCTTCGGCCTTATTGTTGATTGAAGTGCAGCAAGCAAAAATATCGGCTGGGGTGCGCACTTGGAAAATCTCTGGATTAATCCCACTTATGTGCAACTGTTTAAGAACCTCCTGGAAACGGCCGGCCGAATAGTGTCCAGATAAAGGATTTACAAACAGGTAAGTTCTCATGGAAGGCAAACGCACATTATTTGGTGTGCAGTAACATTACGCTTTTGCGGTAGTTCTGCTTATGAGTGGAGATCGAGATTTCAGCGTGCATAAAAGCGCCCCATCCCTTCCATTGCGCTTTTCGAAATCTCCGGGCGTATTTTTGCTCCGGGCAGTGGTCTGTAGAATGCATCAAGAATGTCTATTTCCCCTGACTTCTGCACGACCGTAATTCTATCGGGTTCGTTAGTACTAAAGGTGTCCCATGAACTTACCAATACGTATGGACGGGAAGACTGGTCGAGCAGGTTTTTGCCGTTGCTGAATTTTGATGGATCAGTCTCACAAGCCAGCATATCCTTCATAAGGGTAGGAGCAATATCCACGTGGCTGGTTGTATGCGTATACACAGCAGGGTTCTTTCCTGGCCAGTGGATTACCAGTGGCGTTTGTGTCTGAAAGCGGGCAAAATTACCGACATGCCCCCAATAGTTCATTTTTAGATCATTAAATTCCTCCCCGTGGTCCCCGGTAATCAGAATAATGGTGTTTTCCGTAAGATTGCTTTTTTTTAGTTGTTCCAATACTTTTCCAATGAGCAAGTCGTTGTAATACACGGCGTTCTTGTATCGATTAAAGTATGGGACAGGATCGGTGTTGTTATTTAAAGTAAGATGGTTAACCTCTTGCAGTTCAGGCTGGAAGGGGGCTATTCCTTCAGGGTGTCCTGCTA
Organism: Pseudomonadota bacterium; assembly: GCA_019352135.1. Classification (GTDB taxonomy): domain Bacteria; phylum Desulfobacterota; class Desulfuromonadia; order Geobacterales; family Pseudopelobacteraceae; genus JACRCG01. The sequence goes on along the minus strand of JABBNX010000083.1, from coordinate 5,609 downwards.
CATGAGGAGAGTCGAAGAACATGAAACCAAAAAAAGGAGAAGTTTTCGGCGTTGAAGCGATAAAATTGATCATCTTTTCAGTTATGATGCGATCATTTACAACTGATCCCCCTCCCGTTTGGCGAAGTTCGATTTTATTTCGGATGTCAGAAAAGACCGTTCGGTCAAACTCGGGGTTGATCAGGGCAGCGCTGGCAAATACCCCTATCCTGTATTTCTGTCGTTCAAATTCTCTCATAAGAACGGGGCTTTTTTCTTCGGCCAGCATAGAGTGCCAATAGGTACCATCGAGTCCGTAAAAGAGACCAAATATGCCAAAGCGAGTAGCATTTCCGGAACTGAAATGATTATCGAAACGCCAGCTCTCTTTGGAAAAATGCCAAATATTAGGGGTGATTTCAGGCGTCATCGCATCAAAGCGCCAACTGTCAATGACAATCAAGAGTACATTCATTTTGGCAGGCTTGTCTGGACACTTTGTGGTTTCCATCGGGTATCTCAATGAACTGTTTTCGTTCTCTAATCGTAAATCGTCTTTTGGTTGTTCCACTGCAAGTCCCAATCTGACCATCATGTGCTTCATTGTGAGGGGTTTATAGGCTGGAAGGTAGCGTATTTGCTTGGTAATCGCTGTATAATGATTTGCATCGGCCCACGCATGCATAATCTGACCGGAAATGATGATAATTCCTATTACGATGCTTAACGGTACCCCGTAGGGCCGCCTTTTCTTCGTTGCCCAGAACCAGCTGGCACGGGCAATAAACCACTCAATTACGGCAACTGCAGCAATTGCGAGCCCCAAAACCAGCCAGATCATTCCGGTTATCGGGAGTATGTCATTTACTGCTCCACTGGTCAGCAGATTCCATACCATTCCATTCAAGTGGAACCTGTATTGGGCAAAAACCATACTGTCTACGATAAGCAGGAGGATTAAGAAAGTTTCCAGCACTATTGAAATACTAAAGAGAAACTTGCGTTCTGGATATACGAGAATGGCGAGAGCTATGAGAGGGAAGAGATAAAAAGCCAGAGAAATGAAGTGGCCAGGGTAGGCAAATGCCAGAAAAACCTTGGCAAAAGTTTCTTCAGGAATAGACATAGATTTAAGGAAATTCAGCGAAATCAACATAAGTACGGCCGAGTTCAGAGTAATAAACCATGCAGCCCATCGTAGAAGAACTATTCTTTGCTGTTTATGTGGCACAGGAAGGATGGTTTTCATAGAAACAGATTCTCGATATTTTTTTAGAACTGGTGATATGACTACGTTTGATAAATATATTGCCTGTTAAACCGAATAAGTTGTTTCAAAAGGACCACTTTTAATTATGCTGGTTGTCTTTGTTGTGAAGCTTTGAATACAGGTTGTTTAAAGACTGGGAAACCATTATGTACTTATCCAATTTATTGCGAATATTTTCGCTTGGCGTGATCTTGGAAACGAAACTGTAAAATAGACGCTTAACATGCACTCTCATAATATCCAGCATAAGAAGTGTTTTTGCATGCACGTCGCCATATTGCTTCGTTAGATAAAGATATTTGCTGACGTATAGTTGCTGAACATGGCGATTCGAGCTCGATTGTCCACCCAGATGGATGACGCTTTGACCGCACAGTACATGGCATGTCATGCCTTGTTTATATAGCCGATGAGCTAGTTCAGTATCTTCATAATAAAAGAAAAAATCTTCATCGAAAAGTTTATCATCGGAGACAATGCCACGCCTACAGAAGATGAATGCGCCAGCAATTCCATTAACTTTTATTATTCCCCGTCTGGAGGCGAGCCTAAGCTTGAGCAGTTTGATATAGATTTTCTTGTAGATATCAAGATATGTATACAAAAGATTAAAACGATAATATCCGCCCTGAATCTTCCCGTTTTGATGCTGGATGATTGGCGAACAGACATTTACTGTAGGATGTTTGTCACAATATTCCACCAGAGCTGTAAGCGCCTCTGAATTAAGAATTATATCCGTGTTCAGGAGACAAAGGTAGCGACTGGATGAAGCTGCAATTCCCTGGTTCATAGCTCTGCCATAACCCACGTTGCTGTTGTTGGCAATAGTTGTCACTTCCGGGCATGAGGCTAAAAAGCCGAGTGAATCATCACCTGATGCGTTGTCTACCACCGTGAAAGTATAGGTAAAAGGAAGGGGGGTGCTTCTGAAAAAAAACACCAGATCTTCAAGCAATAACTGGGTGTTATAGTTTACGGTAATAAAGGTGACGTCAACGATCATAACTGATGACAATCCTCATGTCCTGCTACTTGAAAGTTGTTCAACAGAATATCAATTTTATCAGTAACTTCGGTGGCTTTTATGTCGTTTATGTTGTGTCTGCCCTGGAAATTAAAAATATCAGTGCTTGTGATAAGTGATTTAAATGACTTTGGATAAACAGGTACGACATGATTTGATTGTGACGGATAAGGAAAAAATCTACCGTAATGTCTGCCGTTTAGCGGTATTATTGATTTGACATCGGTAAGTGCACCGATATGCGCTGCACAGGTGTCATTGCTTATTAGAATGTTCGCCCCGTTTATAAGCGCCATTAATTCAAGCAGTCCTGTTTTTCCGCAACAATCAGTTATGTTATTCCTGTTTTTACTCCTCTTTACTATTTGTGAGCTGTAGGTGCGGTCTGCTTCTGCGCCGGCAATTATTATTTGCAGCTTCTTTTTATCGATCAGATAATCAGCGACAGCGGCAAACTTGCCAGTACTCCAGCGTTTCATTTTTAACGATGCACCCGGAAATATAACTGCGTAAGGTTCATTTGAAAAACCAATAACCGGAATTCTTTTCTTATCGATGTGTGGCAAAGCCCGATTCATATTTATATTTAATGCATCCCGGAAAAACAGCTTGTTAAAAATGGATTCATGGACGTCTTTGTGGTGCCATTGTACAAATGTGTTATAGATAGAGCGTTCATCTACGGGTGTACTGATCGCATTGGACAAGTCGTTGATGTTGGCAATCTTATGATCACTGTTGACAGCCAATGAAAGCAGATCCTCCAGAAGAAAGTACCTGCTTTTTGCGGAGACCAACACAAGATTGTAATAACTCTGCGCCAAGCTGATAAGAAAGTTTTTCTTGTACTCGACATCATCATTAAACTTTCGCTTATCAAGCCATATCACCTCATCTACAAAGTCCTTGTCAAACACATCGAAGAGTTCTTTCCAGGCAAGGTTGCCCAGCAATGTGATATGGTATTCGGCAGATTTATTAACATATATCTGTTCAATACAATTTCTAAACAAGAGGTAATCTCCGATATCATCGACCCTGATGACAAGCATTTTTTGATGACTTGACTTTACGTATACTCGGCGCTCTTTGAGCTCCATTATCAAGTTAAAGTTTGTTTCTACTTGTCTGGCTATTTTCCGCCTTTTGCGTGGATTATGATAAAGTGTGTTCCAAATATCAGAAAATAAACGTGCTAGCGAAACCATATAGAATTCTTTTAAAAACAGTCTGGTTTCCTTCCTCAAAGCGTCTGGTTAAGATCAGCAATATGAAAGTTGTCGAGAGATATTGGTTCATCGATTGAATTTACTGTAAAGAGTGGAACAGAGCCATAAAAGGAGGCCCACATTGTGTAAGTGCTTGGTGCTCCCATCAGATAATCACATTGAGCAAATGCGTATAGGTCCTCCAGTTGGTGATTATTTCCCATGATATAATCCAGCCCCGCGAAAACGCTTTCGTCTTGCGTAACGTTTGAGCAAATTAAAAATCTTATTCGCTTGTCGCCAAGGGATTTGCTGAAACGTTTCATAAGGGTGACGTATGAATCTGTGCTGAAATAGTACTGGCCATTCAGCCATCTTTTATAGTCCCCTTGCCTTATATGGACTCCAACCAAAACATCACATTCCTTACGTGCCCTGAAAATAAGACTTGAGACGTTTCTTTTGTATTTTTCGGCAGGAGTGAAAAAACGGCGAATTTCTTCAGAATGTTTTGCGACGTTATTTAAATCTTTAAAAAACCAGCCGTCGGTAACCAAAAGGATCTTGTGTAATTTTATCAACTCCTGAAAATCATTGTTTGATAAATCCAAAGATTTTCCCAAGGTGCTTATTTTGGAGCTATCCATAATGGGGATGTTAAGGCCGAAAAAGCTGGATTTATTACATAGCAATATCGACTTAGTAAGTAATTTGCAATAAAACTCCAGAAGAAATTTATAAGGTTTCAGAATGGTTCTGTTTTGTGGATAGCGACAAAAAAAATCATCCCTGAGATTGGGAAAATAATGCGCATAGCCATAAAAGCTTGGATTGCTCAGTTCATAATCGAACTCTATTGCATTTGCTACAAAGTGAGCAAAAACAAAAAGTCGATTGCCTAATTGTCCTGCTCGTTTTCCAATAATGACCATTGGTTAGATATATCCTGAAACGTTATTTAAGTTTATTCTGAATTTCATACAGTCTCATATATTTTATAAATGTGCCAAGTGCACCCATTACGGAGATTACAAAACCTTGAACCCCGTCTAAAAAGCCAAGTCTAATGAAGTATCGATGGGAAAAGGTGGTTACAGGGCGAATTGAAACGTGATGCCATTTTGCTCGTCTGCCATTGGCAAAATAATCGGTAGCTGACATGTTTGCATATCGCGCTATGCGTTGAAGATAGGTAAGCAGGTCCAAGTCTTGTTCATGCAGGATGTTGCCATCAAGTTTCAATGTATTACCGTCAGGAATGAACCGCTCATGCACACTTGCATTGTTCCAGGCACCTCTTGTCCGGCAATAAAGTCGTGATTTGTAATCAGGATAGAAAGAAGAGTGTTTGATCCATTTGCCCCAAAATCGGGTTTTACGCTTAAATGCAAAACAATCGTAACGATTTAAATCGTCTGCCGTTAATGCCAAAATGGAGTTTCTCATCTCATCTGAAATGCGCTCGTCTGCGTCCAACTCCAAGACCCATTCATGGGTTGCCAGAGACATCGCATAGTTCTTTTGATTCCTGAAGCTGCTAAAGGTGTGCTGGTAGAAGGCTGCACCAAATCCTCTGCAGATCTCAGGGGTCGCATCGGTGCTGAAATCATCCACGACGATGATTTCGTCAGCCCATTTAAGTGATAAAAGGCAATCGCTTATTTTTGCGGATTCATTCTTTGTAATAATGAAAGCAGATATTTTGGGAGAGTCATTTGACAATCGCAACCTTTCGAAGAAAACACCCAAGCAGTTAGAGTTGGTTTAGCTTTTAAAGATGCCCCCGCCCTGTGGACGGAAAGATTCACATGTAATAGATAGCCTTACGAATTGGTGACGATTTGGTTTGGAAATAAAATTGGTACACACTCAATAATTGGATAGTCCTTGCTGCAGTGTTTGCAGTGTAGATTAGAACCGTCACCGATTTGTGACAATTCGCCCCTGCAGGTCGGGCACGCGAGTATCTGTATTAATTCAAGTGATAGCAGTATAGTCTCCTTGGCAAATTGACTGATTTTATAATATGCCATAAGTGACACTGTTTTTGAAGCAAAATGCTGCTCCTGTGGTAAAGCAACATTCTTTCTGTAAATTTGTCATCCCCTTTTTGGGGTTCGCTTTT
>JABBNX010000082.1:273-15689 GCA_019352135.1 Pseudomonadota bacterium | reverse complement strand
CAACAATGACCGGAGGTACAGTGCGTCTCAAACTGGGGTTTCCGGATGGACACTAGTTAGATGATGAAGAAAAAGTGGCATGCGTTCTTATGACAGATCATAGTCACCTTTTCTCGGCGACTCAGCCCGCCGTTTTTTTTATCGCAATAATTTTTGCATCGTCTATAATGCGTGCAGTCTGAACTTTGTGTTACTAACGTGGGAACCTTTTGCAGAGATCAATGGACGCTGTGTCGGTGGAACAATTCAATGATGATATTACCTTGTCTTCTGGTCGCTGGTGGCGCCGGTTTACCCTTTTTTTGACGTTCTCTGTCCTGATGCCGCTTGCAACGGCCTGCAACCGATTTTCCAGCCAGACGTCTTCCTGCGTCCGGTGCCATAAATCCATAGAAAACGTTTCGAAGAACCATACCGATTGTATCTCCTGTCATGGCGGCAATCCAGAAACGACCGACAAGACGGCGTCCCATCTATCGATGTTTGGACCACGCAACCCGTCTGACCCCCGGTTCTGGGAAAAAAGTTGTGGCCGTTGTCACCGCTATCAGCTTGAACGGGTGAAGTCGAATCTGATGTACACAAACACCGGCATGATCAAGAACATTCAGCTTACCTGGGAGGGTGATGACAAGCGGCTGTTTGCAACAGAGGGGATGAAGCAGTTCAATGCCGCCGGTCAACAGATCCAAACATTCAGTGTGGCCGAATTGAACAATCTTTCCGGTGAATTATATCGAAAATTCTGCTCCCAATGCCATGTGGGGATTGAAACAGGTGATGTTTTCGGCGCAAGCCACGCATCCGGTTGCGCGGCGTGTCACTTCCCGTACAATGATGTGGCAACCTATATGGGAAACGATCCGACGGTCAGAGGGAAAAGCCCTTATTCCGCCAGCCACACGCTGACCGGCCTGCCGGATAATCAGGTCTGTTCCCGTTGCCACAACCGGAGTGGCAGGATCGCCCTTTCCTACGAGGGACTTTACGATGGCAATAACGGCCTGGTGCCTACCAGGGGGGGGCTTCCGGGGCCAAAAATGATCAGTGGCGCCCGCAATGTGGTGCATATCGCTCCCGATGTCCATGCTGCCGCCGGTATGGACTGCATTGATTGCCATACCTCCCGCGATGTCATGGGAGACGGTTTCGCGTATGAGAATATGTATCGCCAGACAGAGATCTCCTGTGCCGATTGCCACGGTGATGCAGGGAAACCTCCGCAGTATGTGGTTATCTCCAGAGAACATGAAGAACCGCTTCGCGAATCGGGTCAATACAAGATGCGTGTCAGGTATGGCATGCGTATGATACTGACTGCCAAGGGAAAGCCATATTCCAATGTCTATACGCAGAACGGGAAGGTCGTCGTACTCGGCAAGAGGAGCGGCAAGCTGTTCACCAGCACGGTTATCACCGGTACCCCCGAGCATACCATCAGCGGGCATGGCAGGCTGGAATGCTACAGCTGCCACTCCCGTACGGTAGTACAATGCTACGGGTGCCATACCAGGTACGACAAGACGGAACAGGGCCGTGATTTTGTAAAGAAAATGGATACTCCGGGGAGATTCAGCGAAACGGAAGATTACCGGACGCTCTACCCGTTTCCGCTGGCTCTCAACCAGCGGGGTAAAATTTCTCCGGTAACCCCCGGCTGCCAGACATTTATTACTGTTGCAGAACCTGACGGGAGCCTGTCAAAGGACGAGTACGTTGCCAGATTCAAGGGTAAACAGCAGCTGCGTTTTGCCCCCTTCTATTCACACAATACCGGCAAACATGCGGTAGGCTGTGCCGAATGCCACGCGAATCCGACCTTTCTCGGCTTTGGGCAGCACATTGTGGAGGGGCGCAGCATCAAGGGAACCTTGCTCTGCCCGCTTTCAGACAGCAAGCCGCTGGATGGCTTTCTGACCATGGACAAGGGAAAGGTGAGGGCCTACTCTGCGATCACCCGTGAAAACTCACGGCCCCTGAACCAGCAGGAGGTGCAGCGAACCCTGGCAGTGAACCTGTGTCTGGTCTGCCATGCATCCGCCAAGGACCCAATCTACCGAAAAAGGATCAACTACCGTGACCTGGACGATTCCCTTCATCACCGCCTGCTGGCTCCTCGTTAGCACGGTTTCGGCCACTGCTGCCGATCAGTGCCGGTTCTGCCATGCCTCCGGCGTGACGCTCAGCGGTGCCCACCGGCGGCTCGCCTGTCGTGACTGTCACCAGAGCGGCCGTCAGGTGCTGGCTGACCCTGCGAGCCGGGTTGTCGGTTCGGCCGGCTGTGTCGTCTGCCATCGGGGATACGGTCGGATGTTTGAACAGGCCATGGGCAGCAGGGCTAAGGAAAAGAAGTTTATTCAGCGCAGCTATGGCATACAGGATCATGACTTTGAGCAAAAAAACTGCTCCGGGTGCCATCTGCACGGCTGCCAGGACTGTCACGGAAAGGGTCATGCCATCAGCCGTCCTGCGGCGGACAACTGCTCAAAATGCCACAAAGGTTATTATGTGGGCTGGGACTATTTCGGGAGGGCGCCTCGGGAAGAACATGAGCGCTACCAAAGGGGAGAACAGCTGCAGGGTGAAAGCTTCCTGAAGATGGTGCCGGACGTACATCAGAGAAAGGGAATGATCTGCTCCGACTGCCACACCATGAAGAGCCTGATAGCGGGCAAGACAGCAGCCAAGTCCTGTACTGACTGCCATCGCCCCAGCCAGAAAGTGCTTGAACACCGGATTGCGGGGCACCTGGAAAAGCTTGAATGTGTTGCCTGCCACGCAAGTTGGGCTGCCCAGGAGTACGGCACCTTTTTCATACGCTTTGCCTCGGGTATTGTTGAGGATCCGTTTCTCCCCTTGACTGTGACGAAAAACGGCTATGCCAAGAGCGTTTATCTGAAACGGCAGGACATGCCACCGCTGGGAGTCAACCTACGGGGCAAGGTTGCGCCGATCCGGCCCCAATTTATCGCCTACTACAGCCGGATTGCGAAGGGCGGCGCCGGGGGGGGCGAAAACCGGCTGTTGGCGGCAGAGTGGCGGGCCTTTACCCCCCATACCATCCAGCGCGGCAGCGTGATGTGTGACGATTGTCACGATAATCCGCGCCGTTTTCTGCTGGAACGTCCTCAGGATCGGATCTATGATCTGGCCAAAGACGGCATGACCCTTTCATCATTCTGGGATCGCAGGGGGCAACGTGTAGTGAACGGCAGTTTTCTGGAAGAAGCGCGTTACCGGCGGATGTCCGCCAAATCTGATACTTACAAACGGGCCTACGTGGAAAAATGGAAACAATTCGTCATACTACCCGCCGCAGCTTCATCGCCACGCTGATAACCCTGCCGCTTATACTTGCCGGATTATGGCGGTTTCTGACACCCGGAGGGGTGAAAAAACCGGCGCTCCTGCAGGTTGCGCAGGATGACATTCCGGTTGGGGCCGCGCTGGTTTTTCGTCAGGAGCGGGTTGCGATTATGCGTGAAGGCAACTCATTCATCGCGCTGAGCCTGGTTTGTACCCACCTGGGTTGTACCGTGTCGGTCACTCCGGAGGGGATAACCTGCCCCTGCCACGGCAGCCGCTTTGACCGGTTGGGCACGGTGCTTTCCGGCCCGGCTGACCGGTCGCTGGCGCGATTGACAGTCGAACAGAACGGGAATGAGCTGGTCGTACGAGGATAACGAAGGAGCACTGGTGTTTAAAAACTTTCTCAAACATCTTTTTCCCAGAGTTGTGCTGCAGCGGAACCTGCGGATCAGTTATACCTTCTGCCTCGGGGGGCTGGCCTTTACGGCTCTGCTGCTGCTGGTCCTGTCAGGGCTGCTGCTGATGTTCTACTATCGGCCTGGCGCCACTGAAGCCTACAACTCGATTATTTTCCTTGAAGGTTCGGTACACGGAGGCGCGTATCTGCGCAGTCTGCACCGGATGGTATCGCACGCACTGTTAATCCTGATCATGCTGCACACTCTGCGGGTGGTGCTGACCGGTGCCTTTGCCCCGCCACGGCAGCGCAACTGGATTATCGGCGTCTGCCTGCTGGCGGTGGCGGTTTTTGAGGCATATACCGGGTATCTGCTGCCGATGGACCAACTGGCGCTCTGGGCAACCCAGACCGGCATGACCCTGCTGCAGGCGGTTCCGCTGGGCGGATTTGTTCGCGACATTCTGGTGCCGGACAGCGTCGGTGGACCGCTGTCGCTGATTCGTTTCTATGTGCTGCATATCGTGCTCCTGCCGGCCATCATGCTCTGCTTCAGCCTGCTGCACTTTTACCTGGTGCGCAAGCAGAAGGGGGTGCTCCCGTACCTATGAAACCCTACGTCAAAAGCTCGCCACACTTTTTCCGCGTGATCAAGCGCTCTTTCTGGCTCTGCACGTCCCTGCTCCTGCTGCTTGCCGTGCTGATACCGGCTCCTCTGCAGGGACCCGCCACGCTTTCGGTCGTGCCCAATCCGGTCAAGTCGGCCTGGTTTCTGCTCTGGATCCAGGAACTTGTCAGCTACCGGGTCTGGCTGATATATCCGGTGATGCTGGGCGGAATGCTTTTTGTCGCCATGCCGTGGCTGATCGGCAGGTCGCCTGAGAAAGCGGCCTGGTTTGGACCACGGCATCGTTTGATTGCGCTGGCAGTGGTGGTTCTGTTTCTGGGGATGCTGCTTCTTACGGTGATTGGGCTGTTCTTCAGGGGGGAAAATTGGGCCTTCGTCATGCCGTTCTGATAGCCGTGATCCTGCTGGCCGGTGCATTTCCGGCGGTTGCGGCCCCCCGCAACCACTGCCTGGAGTGCCATCCGGCGCACTATGGCGAACAGGGCGGTTGTGCCTTTTGCCACCGGGGCAATCAGCGTACCAGCCGCAAGGATCTGGCCCACGGCGGATTGATCAGGGGGCGTTACGCCGGCTTTACCAACAGCCGCTCCGCTGAGGTGCTGTCAGGCGGCCGGCTGGCTGAAAAAGCAGCCTGTCGCCGCTGTCACGTTTTGAATGGCACCGGCAATCGCCCGGCTGCGAACCTTGACAACCTGTTCTGGACCACTACGCCGGAGGCTGTTCGCTCGGCGTTAGTTAATCCGGCCCTGTATATGCCAAATTTCTATTTTTCGGAACGGGATCTTGACCGTCTGGTAACAATTATTCTGGCAGGAGGGGTGCGGGCCGGAAAAACTCTCAAGGAGCCGCCCATTGTGGTGTATTTCAGTGATACCGGTTTGGTGAAACAAAACATCTTTGTCAAGAACTGCGGCAGCTGTCATAAGCTGCTGTCAAAACAGGCCGGCGGCCTGGGGACCGGAAATGTCGGGCCAAATCTGTCCGGCCTGTTGAGCCGCTTTTATCCCCGCTCTTTTGAAGGCAATAAAATATGGAACGAAGAACGTCTGAAACGCTGGCTGAAAAACCCTCGCGCCATCAGAAATAATGCGGTGATGCGACCGGTTCCGCTGAAGCCGGAAGAGCGGGAGCAGCTCTTGAAAACGTTTGCACCATCAGAGAACAGGTAGTATCGCATCCCCGGCTCTGATGACTCCCGGCACCATCACCTTGACGAAGATCCCCTCCTTCGGCATCACACAATCCCCGGCCTGATAGAAGATGGCGCAGCGGGTGTGGCACTCCTTGCCGATCTGGGTTACCTCCAGCAGGGTCTCGCCAATCTTCAGGCGGCTACCTATCGGCAGTGAGACCAGATCTATACCGCTGGTGGTGATGTTTTCGGCAAAGTCGCCCGCCGTCACATCCAGTCCCATCGCCCGCATCTTGTCGATGCTCTCCTGCGCCAGCAGGCTTACCTGGCGGTGCCAGTCTCCGGCATGGGCATCCCCCACGATGCCGTGATCCACTCGCAGTTCCACCACTTCAACCGGTTTCTTCCGCTCTCCCTTGTTCTCGCTGACACAGACCGCCACTACCTCTGCCATATTATTACCCTCCTATCTGGGCCATGCTGAAATTACTGTGGGTATATTCGCCTCGCCTGATGGCGTGCCCCTCCGGTTTTGCCTGCACGATTTCCTGCAGCACCTTTGTCAGACGTTCCGGGTCCGGCGGCCGCAAAAACGGGTTTAGATCGGTCGTCTCATCACTGAAAAGACATCCCTTGGCCTGACCTCTGGATGTTACCCGGATCCGGTTGCAGTCACTGCAGAAGTGGCCCGATACCGCAGTGATGATGCCGATGCTCCCTGTGGCGCCGGGGAGGCGATAATCCTGGGATGGCCCGGCAAAGGTGCCCTTGTCCACCGCCTCCAGGGGATACTGCTCCCTGATCCTTTGCAGCACCTCTTCACCGGGGAAACAGAGACGCTGCCACCCGTCATCCTTCACCGCCGGCATGTATTCGATAAAGCGTACCGAGTTACCGCGACTGCGGGTCAGTTCGGCAAAATCAAGAATCTCGGCATCGTTGATCCCCCGCATGATGACGATGTTGATCTTTGGTGGCGGGAAACCGGCCGCTACCGCTGCGTCCAGACCGGCCAGCACCTTGGCCAGATCGCCGCCACGGGTGATTTCCCGAAACGCCTGCGGGTCGAGAGAGTCAAGACTCACATTCAGCCGTTGCACACCGGCCCGGTACAGGTCTGATGCCATCTGCTCCAGCAGCAGGCCATTGGTCGTCAGGGCCAGATGACGCAGACCCGGAATGGCAGCGAGTTTGGCAAGAAAATCCACAATCCCGGCGCGCACCGTTGGCTCGCCTCCGGTAATCCGGATTTTCTCTATCCCCAAACCAACGGCACTCTCGGCAATCAGCTGCAGTTCTTCATAGGAGAGCACTGCATCATGGCCGACGTCTTGTACCCCTTCCGCCGGCATGCAGTACAAGCAGCGCATGTTGCAGCGGTCGGTCACCGACAGGCGCAAATAGTTGATCCGACGATTAAAAGTGTCGGTCAATGCCATCTGCAGTGTGCTTCCATCTCAAATCCTCTGTCCAGCAGGAGCACTTCAACGTTGTCTCCTTGATGGTGTGTTGTCTTTGGTGCCAGATAGACCAGCCCATTTGCCTGCGTAAGAGAAACAAGCCTTCCTGAACTCTGGTTGCCGGTTAGCACCACGTGATAACCATCTTTGTCTGAGCTAACCAGTCCACGGACCAGGTGAGGGCGAGTTCCCGTGTTCTTAACTTGCTCACTGATAGCGGCTTTGATTTTAGGGCGGTAAACCTGTTGATGCCCCAATGATTTAAGGATCATGGGGCGGACAAACAGTTCAAACGACACCATGGCGGCAACCGGGTTCCCAGGCAAGGCAAAAACCGGTTTCCCCTGTACTATTCCAAAGGTAAGGGGTTTTCCCGGCTTGATATTTACCCCTGAAAACAGAATGATACCACCAAGCTCCTCTATCGCAGATTTGGCATAATCATGGTCGCCAACTGAGGCTCCTCCGGTAACAAGCAATAAATCTGCATGCAAACCGGTCAGTATTTTTGCGCAGGTGGCGGCAAGGGTATCTTCAGCTATACCGAGCAGTAGAGGATCACCTCCGATTTCCAGTACCTGGGCTGCCAGACCACTACTGTTACTGTTGATGATCTTTCCCGGTTCCCGCTGAGAACCCGGTTCCAGCAGTTCATCGCCGGTGGCCAGAATCGCCACTCTGGTCTTCCTGTAAACAGGCAGAGATGTACGGTTCATGGCTGAAAGCAATGCAATTTCTTGTGGCCTTACCAGTCTACCGGCCGGCACTACAAGGTTTCCCCGCATGACGTCCTCACCCCTGCGACGTATGTTGTCTCCCACTGCGACTGCCGTGGTGATACGAATCAGCCCCCTCTCTTCCACAACATTTTCAAGCGGAACGACAGTATTGCAGCCATCAGGAATCGGAGCTCCGGTCATAATTCTGATTGCTTCGCCACATTTTATATGAGGAGCTGTTTCTTTCCCGGCAGGCAAAAAACCCCGAATAGTTAGAGGTTCTGTAATGGTGGAAGCATAGCTGAAGCCATAACCGTCCATTGCGGAATAGTCATGAGGTGGTATATCAAACTGTGCAACCTGATCTTCGGCTAGAATTCTGTTTAGACCTTCAATAAGTGGCGCCGTAGTAACTTCAAGAGGCTTGCAATGATCGTTGATGACTTCCAAAGCTTGTTCTATGGAGATCAGTGGCAATTTATTCACGTTTACATTGATAAGTGAGGCAGATTTCGTTCGTGTCAAAAATTGTGCCTCGATAAAATCAGCAATCTGTTGCGGGTCATTCAAGTCAAGCAGGGGAACGTCAAGCGTAAGCGAAACGTCACTGGCTACTGCGATCAATGTCTTGTCTGTTGTTCCGCCCCGAAGAATCAATTCCTTGCCCAGCGCGCCGCGGTGCAGTTCAATCTTTGGCAGACTGCTCTGCTTGAACCCTTCGGTCAGAATGATATCAAAATCAGCGCAGTAGGATGCCAACAGTTCTTCTACCGAAGGAGCCCGCTGGTGTCTTCGTATCAGGGCAAGTTTTTCCTCTGAACAGACCAGCGTGGTGTCGGCACCGGCAGCAGTCATTCGATAACTATCCTTCCCCGGATGATCAATTTCGAACCGGTGGGCATCGTGTTTGATGGTCCCGATCCGGTATCCCCTCGCTTTCAGAATCGGAATAAGCTGCTCAAGCAGAGTTGTCTTGCCGGTGCCGGAGTGTGCAACAAATGAGAACACTGCTACTTTGTTCATGGATATCCCCTTTCATGCTGCAGGCTTATCTGATGAATCCGCTTTGACCTGGTTGATCACCTTTGGTTCTTCTTCACTTGCCTTTCTAAAACTCTTGATGGCCCCACCGAGCGATGCCCCCAGTTGGGGCAATTTACTCGGCCCGAAAATTACCAGCAAAACTCCTCCAATCATCAATAACTCAGGCGTACCGAATCCAAACATAATGAATTCTCCTTTCAAGTTAAAATTATCAACATAAACATGTCAGTTTGCTGATGCTGCCCTCTTCCTTTTTCATGTTTCATACGCTATGCCAGATATGCATAACGATGGTCATGAAAAAAGCTCCTTGAACTTTTCGTCGACAATCTCCTGAATTCCTTGCTGAAGCGTGTTGAACTTATCCAATGTTTCCATCGCCTGTGGGGTAAGGGAGGATTCGCCGCCACCGGTGCCACCCTTCAGTCGGCTCACCAGAGGGAACCCCAGCCGCTTCTCCATGGCATCGATGTAGGTCCACGCCTTGCGGTAGGGAATTCCCATCGCTTTCGCAGCAGCATTGATCGAGCCGCATCTCTGTATCGATCGCAACAGTTCATCACGCCCTTGACCGAAGACCGGTTCGCCGTCGATCTCCAACCAGATCTTGGAGCGGACCTGGATTCCCGATCCGGGGGCGCTCATTTCAGGAAGCTCTTTTCGATGAAGTCGGCGACCTGCAGGGGATCGTTGAGATCCAGCACCGGCACATCCAGTTCCAGCCGTTCATCGCTGGCCACCGCCACGAGTGTCGGGTCGAACTCTTCACCCCGGCAAAGGAGTGTCGCACTCCGCTCTTTGCGGTGGAGTTCGATATTCGGCATGGGACTCTTCTTGAATCCCTCGATCAGCACGATATCCACGTCGGTGAAATAGGTGGAGAGGAGCTCCTCGATGGATGGCGCCGCAGCGTGTTTCTTTATCATGGCCAGCTTCTCCGGTGAGGAAATCAGCATGGTGTCGGCTCCGGCGGCGGTCAGCCGGTAGTTGTCCTTGCCCGGATGATCGATGTCGAAGCGGTGGGCGTCGTGTTTGACGACTCCCACCCTGTATCCGCGTTCCTTGAGACGGGTGATGACCTTTTCCAGCAGGGTAGTCTTGCCGGTCCCCGATTTTGCCACGAAAGAAACCGCTTTAACGGTCATAACTCTCCTCCTATTCCTGCAAATTCATCTGGGGTGTTGACGTTCAGAAAAGCCCTTTCGTCTCGGTCGAGATGGGTCAGTTCCTCATAAGGGACATATCTGACCCTGACCTGGGGGTACCAGGCATAGGCGCAAAAGTCGCCGCTGTCCAGAAGCGCTTTGATCGGCCCGAGACTGCTTTTCGCGTAGAGGGCGAAGAGCGGTTCGTAACCGTACATCGTGCTTGGCACCACGGCATCGAACCCATCCTTCAGGGAGCAGAGATGGCGAAGGATGTCGGTGTTCGGAAAGGGGATGTCACAGGAGGAAACAAAAACATATTCCGTTGCCGCATGAAAGAGACCGGTGTAGAGACCTCCCAGGGAACTGCCGGGGTAGATGTCAGTCAGGACCGGCAGGCCGTAGGCGGCAAAGCGTTCTTCCCGGTTTCCTGCAAGCAAGATGCGGTGGAAGCTCTCCCTGAATACGGCCAGCATTCTCTCGAAAAGCGGCTTGCCGTCGACCTCCAGAAACGCCTTATCCCGTCCCATGCGGCGGCTTTTCCCGCCGACGAGGATGACGCCGGTTATGTCTTGATAGCGGGGCTCGGTCATGTTTGCGGCGGCTCCTATTGACCTACTTCTCTTCTTCTTTGGGGTTAATGATCTTGGGCTCTTCTTCTGCGGCTTTCTTGAAGCTTCTGATGGCGCCGCCAAGGGAAGCTCCCAACTGGGGAAGTTTCCCCGGCCCAAAAATTACCAGTAGTATTACGAGAATTATGACGAGTTCCGGCATGCCGAATCCGAACATGTTGTGTCTCCAGTAATTTGTTCTGCAATGCTCTGAAAAATCTGGCGCTGGTTATACCAAAAACGCATAACGCTTGGCAACAAATTTCGCTTATGATTGTCGTTATAACTGGTTGTGAGTTCATTCCTCACCAGAATCTGTCCTGCTGAGAGGGCTGCGCCTGTTCAGGTAGGCCCGGGCCAGGATTCCCATCGGATGAAAGACGGGGTACGGGATCTCGTGCTGGAACTGCAGTCTGCAACTTAGACAGTCAGTGATGATTGCCCCGGGGGGCTTTGCCCGGATCTTCTCCATCAGGGGACGCCCTATGGTAAGGGATTGCTCATGGAACCAGGCCTTGAAGCCAAAATTTCCCCCCCATGCCGCAACAGTCCATTCTCTCCAGCGATTCGATGGCCAGTCCGGGAATCAGCGCCAGCAGCTCCGGGTACGGGTTGCCGATCTTCAGCTCACGCTGGTGACACGGAGCGAAGTAGACCATGCGGCTGGGAATGGCATTGAATCGGGTATCAAACCGCCCCTCCGAATGGAGGCGTGCCAGATACTCCCCGGCGTCGGAGAGATGCTCAGCCAAGCCGATACGGGCCATGGAGTCGATGATGGAGAAATAGCTGTCATCCTTAAGAATATCCTTATACATCGACTTCTTGAGTACTTTATGCTTCTCACTGCCGCGACCCGGGTCTGGAACCTTTATCTCATCATCACTGGCATTCACCGACTTCTGGTCTTCTCCGTATAGCAGGCCCTTTCCCGAAGGAGCACCTTCATGAAATAGCCGCAGCTGGGGCAGGAACAGATGAGCTCGTCGCCGGCCCGAGCCGATGCCAGAGAGATCCATGTTGGTTCGGACCCGCTCCAGTGTGGCTTTACGGTCCCCTTCCACAAGATGTGGCATGCCACAACATTGTTGTGGTGGAACATAGACCGTCACCCCGTTGTGCTCCAGAACCTCCACCACGGCCTGGCCGACCTGAGGGAAGAGGTAGCCGGCAGTGCAGCCCGCAAAATAGGCCACGTTGCGGCTCCCCTCCTTTCTGTCGGTCAGCCCTTTCGTCGCGGCCCAATCGAAAAAACTCCGTTCGGGAAACGAGGGGATCTGCCGTTCGGGATGAATCCTAGTGATCTTGTGAAGGAGGAGAGCGACGGCTTTGCTCGACTGCAGTGCATTCACCAGCCTGGGGAAAGTGCCGTACAGGCGGGCCATGCGTGGAACATCGGTGAGAAGTCGGGTCGCCAGGGGGGCCTTCCCGCTCGATGTAGCGGCTCTTTGCCTCCATCAGGTCGGCGGGGACCCTGGGGTAGGGGCAGAGACCACAGAGGGTGCAGAGTTCCACCAGGCTGCGCAGATCCGCGTCGGTAATAGGAACTCCGGCCTCCTTTTTCCGGTCCCAGAGATGAAAGAGCTCGGGGAAAAACACGCAATGTTCTTCCATCAGGTTGCGGCCGGTGTCGCTGTCGGCGCACAGCTCCATCACGTCGCGGACTATCTCCTGCGGGGTTTTGCGTTCCTTTGAACCAGGTGCATTCATCTACGTTTCCGTCCTTTGTTGTGTTATCGTCTACGTGTCGGCACTGAGCCCGGCGAGCAGTTCACAGACTATTGACACTCAATAATCAGAATGAAATAAGGAGATAGAATCCTGCAATCAGCAGCACAGATCCAGAAACCCACCTGACTAAGTTGTCCGCTTTTTTCGTTACCAGAGCCGTCTTGCCGAGAGAAACACCGAGCAAAACAGCATCCAGGGGAAGACTGAATCCAAACGCAAACAGAGCCAGTAGCAGTGTTGCCCAGATGACCTGCCCCTGCAGAACCGCCGCACCGAGAACAATAAAAATACCCGGATTACAAGGCAGAGAGCTTGCCGCAACACCGCCGCCCATCAGCAGTCCCGCTGCGGCAGGCCCCAGCTTTGCGAACCGGTTTGTTGACTGTGTACTGCTTGATGCAGGCAGCTTAAAAGGAAGTAACTTCAGCGTTGCCAGACCAAAGACGATTGCGTTACTTGTTAACTTCATTCATTGCCGACTGGATAGCTTGCAGGGTTATCTGTTTGTCGCCGATGAGTATTTTATTTTTATTGACATTTTTATCTCTCTTTTTTAATTTTTTCTTTTTCAGAAGCATTTTTTATGCTTATGATAATAACTTTAGTTTAAGTAAATATTTAGATTAAGTCAAATCATTGCACAGACTGACATTGTAGAATATTCTGCCTTGAATTATAGCTATTTCACTTGTCGGATACTTGAGCTTACTCTCATCTGTCAGGAACTTAGATAATTATTGTTTTATTAAATATTAATAATATTTTGTGTATTTATTAATAAATTCTTACTATAATTTAATCCTAATCGATATGTAGCAAAACATGAAAGGGATAACATGAGCGTAATTAGTTTCTCAGTTGATGAAGGAACAAAAAAAGAACTCAGCTTATAACAAATCAGGTAAGCCCCTCTGAAGAGAAGTGGTTAATTAAAAAAATTGATTATTTATTTCAAATTAAAGCTATTAAGTATCTGATAGAAAGTTGTAAAATCGGGGTTAATAGTATTGTTAATGTAGACAAAAAAGAAATGATGTAGTCCGTTAAGATTACTGGTTAGGCCAATACTGTTAATACCATCTGATGAACCAGTACCGACTACATCCCTTTCATAATTAGCTAAATCACACAAAAAGTTTACACCTTGCCATTTGGCTGGTGTGCCGGTCACCATATTGGAAGTTGGCTTTGTGAAACTAGCACAATTATCTGAAACTAATCCGATAATTGATAAATGATTTCCCTCTGATTGAATTGCCAGTTCACGATTAACTGCAAAATTAGTTGGTATTGTGTCCTGATAAATATCTAAAGTTTGACTATTGGTCGATAATGTTCGCCAGGAGTAAATATGATACAAGCTACTAGGTTGACTTATTTGCTGCCAAGTCTTTGGCAGAGAGACACTAAATAAACCCTCATCATAATTTACGGTAGCAGAATTAGGGATATCGACTCTAACAACTGTTCCAGCTGATTGGTGTAAGGTAGTCTTAGTGTGACTAATCTGATAAACAATGTAAGCCGTGACTAGACTAATTAATAAAATAGCCATCAAAATAACAGCCTTCAAATATCTTTTTCTTTTTTTTCGATTTAACCTCTCACCAAGTCGATACATATCTATTCACTATAATATTTTTTAGTATAACGATTTTTTTTAAATACTACTAATGCTTTTAACTCTAAAGAGTACTAATAACATCTGTTATGGATAGATAAAAATTATTTAAAACTTGAAGATTTAGTTAATTTTAAATATATTCAGATTAAGGAAATTTAATAGGTTAGTTAACTTGTGATCTTAATTGATTTAATCTATTGGTAAAACTAAAGGCCGCTTTTTCGAAATTAAATATCTTTAGTGTTTCGATCAGAATTGCTAATTTATCTATCTCAATTTCAGTCTTAATAGAGGATTCTTCTACTTGTTTAAAATAATAATCAATTTTCTTAATTAACCACTTCTCTTCAGAGGGGCTTACCTGATTTGTTATAAGCTGAGTGCTTTTTTTGCTGTCACTGAGTTCAAGCGAGCGAGCCGAATGATCGCGTTTAATCAAATGGCCACGACTAATTAAATTATTAATGTGAAGAGCAACTGTTGCGACTGAAGTGTAATTAAGCCCAACCATTATTTCACGATAGCTTGGACTATAACCGTGTTGGTTGATATAGTCTGCAACAAAAAGTAGCATTTCTTGTTGTTTTTTGGTGGGTCTTATTTTATTTTCCATATTTTTTTTGCCTAACTAATAATCATATTATATAATATGGTCCATGTCTGAGATTCTGCCAAAGGCCAATGATGGCCAATATTTTAATTGTATACCAATTTTAACATCTAACGAAGTCTCTTTAATCCAAAATATTATCAACAAAGGTAGTCTAGTTTATGAAACTTTCAACACCTTTGTTCGACAAGCTGACAAATCTCACCAGCTTGATAATATTATTCGAGACGCCATGACACTTCATCAGTTCCCAAACAGTATAGATGTTTCAGAGCATGAAAGAAAAAACATGATGACTGGTATCAGCGATGGCTACATAACAACCTTTGGTTTATTTGAAATGGTAAACATTATTAGAAGAAACCGAAACTCGTCTGATGAAGCAAAACCAATGTTTCCACTCACCGTTGATGAAGCTGCTATAGTTGAATTCATTCAAACTGAACGTTTTAATAATTTTGTTATATACGAAAATCAACATGCAATTTCCGATAATTTTTATCGATATTTTAATAAGTCACCTTCAACTATCGAATTATTAACCCAAATATCTGAAATCACTTATGAATTAAAAGGATTTGATGATATTGAACCTCTTAAGACTAGTTATAATTTAGGTTTTGATCAAGCAACTGATTCGGTACTATATATCTACAAACATATACATGATAATCGTATGTTTTCAAAAATAAGTGCAATGTTACTTTCTTGAGCTTAAGGTATATCTACTAATTATTAGAC
Organism: Pseudomonadota bacterium; assembly: GCA_019352135.1. Taxonomy (GTDB): domain Bacteria; phylum Desulfobacterota; class Desulfuromonadia; order Geobacterales; family Pseudopelobacteraceae; genus JACRCG01. Next base: position 538 of record JABBNX010000082.1, on the reverse strand, counting down.
CAGCTAGTACCCACCAAACATAAGCAATCGTTTGATCTGCCCAAGCATGAGATAACAAATTAACAAAACTAATACCAATAAAACTACCAAGCATTACGAGGCTTATATTAGACTTTATTTTATATAGTCGATAAATAACAATAATCTGAACCGCGACAAAGACAATCAGACCTAGTATGCCTGTTTCCTGGCCGATTTGAATATAAAAATTCTCGGCAATTCTTGGCTGAGCTACGTTATAAACCGAAGCAGGACCAGCTGTACC
>JABBNX010000082.1:0-263 GCA_019352135.1 Pseudomonadota bacterium | reverse complement strand
GTACCACTACCAAGTGGGAATTTAGCAATGTCCTTAACGCCAGATTTAAGAGCACTTAAGTGTCCCCCGTCTGAACTTTGAACTGATTTTGAATTAGCTTGAGTATGGAAAACTAAATTAGAAAAAACGGTGTTATTTCTAAAAACTATCGCTAAAGTTGATGCAATTATCAGTAAGCCAATTGCAATGTAGATTAGTTTTTTTCTAATAACAGCACTAGGGATTTTAAAATAAATAATTAGCGAAATAGCTAAAACCACGCC
>JABBNX010000081.1 GCA_019352135.1 Pseudomonadota bacterium | reverse complement strand
CCCCCATCCCCGCATACACAAGCGGCATACCCGCCCCGACCGTCGACATCCCGACCACCATAACCTGAAACAGCTGCGCTTCGGTCATTCCGGCGATGTAGGGTGCAACGGTCATTGCCCCCTGCACCTGCCCGACAAAGATGTTGCTGGCGGCTACGGTTGCCTCAGGTCCGCCGAGGCCGAACAGGTGCCTGAGTCCCCAGGCCATGGTTCGTACAATCCGCTGCATAATGCCCAGATAATAGAGCATGTTGATCAGCGTGCCGAAGAATACTATCGGAATCAGTGCTCCCAGAACGAAGACGAAGGAAGAACTACTGAAACCGGGGACGTGGGAGAAACCATCGAAAAGCGGACCAAAGACAAAACGGGTTCCTTCAGCGGAAAATTGCATGATTTTCAGCAGGACTCCGCCAATTCCCTCAAAGACTCCTCTGCCGCCGGACGTGCGCAGGATCAGAACAGCAAACAGCATATTGAAAATGATACCGGTTAGTACCACTTTCCAGCGGATCATCCTGCGATCGCGCGAGCACACAACAGCAATTGCTATCAATGCCGTTATTCCTGCGACTCCATGGATCAGCTGCTCTGGCATGACAATTCACCACACACGTTTCGATTTAACAGTGTTGCAATGTAGCAGGCTTTTGGCAGCCATGGTAGCGGGAATTCAGGTGGAATGGAGAAATAACGAAGAGGCTTTAACTCGTACCGGTTGCAGTTCATAGGCGACGCTGGCGGACACATTCAGGATATCCACATTGCGGCCATGCTGCGGTGTCTGACGACAGAGGCGCACCTGTACCGGCTCCCCACAGGCATCCACGGCTCGCAACAGGTCAACTATCTTCCACGATTTATCCTTCGATGGCGTTTCGGTCGTGTCAAGTTGCCAGGCATGTGTTCCCCGGCGCAGAATGTGGGCGCGGTTGGCGATGATGAAGATATAGCGAGGTTCTTCAGTGGTTGCCAGGCGGCAGAACGTTTCAACAGTGTGCCGGTTTTCCTGATGATAGGCAAGGTGCTGGTCATTGCGCGGGTTGAGGTCAATTCCGCTGTTTTGAGGGAATGCAGACAGATTCAGGTGTAATGCCTTGCAGGTTGACAGTTCCTTCGCTTCTTCTGCATCCATGAAATATCCCGCCTTGCCGCAGAGCGCCAATGCGGGATGCTCCTTTTCCCACTCGCCGTTTTCAATCCAGTGGCCCTCGCCGTGAATAGCACCCAGCGTGGGGTGATCAGTCAGACCCAGCCACGAACACATGGCCTGCTTAAAATACCAGGCGGTTTCTTCGGCAGTTGTGGCTGATTTCAGGCCATAATAAAGCTTTTCAACGTCAATCAAACCCGGTTCGTTGGAAATTAGCAGAATCCGTGCCTGCCGGATATGTCCATCCAGCCACCGCGGGAATTGCGGGGTCTGCTTCAGGAAAATTTCCAGAGTGATTTTGCCAAGATGAAGACGAGTCAGGTTTTCCTGCACCAGTTCCCGCTCCTCGCCGGATGGGAGATAGGGATTGTAGTCGCCGAAACGATAGATGGATTGGCGGTCGTTTACAGCTTGATGTTTGTGACTCTGTGGCACGTTAAGCTCCGTAACACATCCACTTTGCTCGGTGCTTCAGAACAATAGTAACGGTAATTTGCATCATGCAATCCCTGACTTAATTTGCCCATAAAAAGCTGAACACGGGCTCCGAGGCTTTGAAAACCTCAGAGTCCACGCTCGCAGGATTACAAAAAAACTTACAATAGTAGACAAACAATCACTGCATGCTGCTAAACTAATCAACCGGCGCGGCTGGTGGTGTCTGCTGAACATAGATGTGCTGTACCGTGACCTTGTCCTTTGATGTTGCCCAGATAAGCGCCACAACCCAACCAATGAGGGACCAGCCCAAAAATAAATTGAGCAGGAGTATGGATGTTTTATTGTCTTTTTTTCGAGAATAACCAATGATAGCGGGAATGAAATAAATAAACAAAAATGGAAGGAGCGCCACAAGAATCAGGCCAGTATTCGATGCTCCCTCCTTGTCTGCAGCCCATGCCAAGCCGGTGAGACCTGCAAATGTTAGTACGGTAGTTGCGATTACAATTATTCTCTTCATACGTTTCTCCTTATCCCTGTCTTTAATATCCATTTTGCTGGAATTTATCTCTTTTTACGTGGCTCAAAAAAAGTTTGCTATGGCATTAGAGAGTTGGGCCTTCAGTTCTATCCCGGCAGCGACCTGATCGATATTGGTTTGCTTTGCAATGCCAACAACCCGTGTTTTCAGCTTCTTGTGTGTGGCTGTCTCTTCATAATCCATGGTGCTGGACTCTTTACTGCCGTTCGCTTCAGAAGAAGCTTCAGCGTCGTAAGAGCGTGAGTGGCCGGAACGAGAGGCTGTCACTTGTGCCTGGTCATGGCGTTTCGCTGCAGCACGAGCGTCCGCAACATGGGTCCTCTTCTTCACTCCGTGGGGCAATGGCTCTTCGATAGTGATGTCAACGATGCCGTACCAAGAGTCAACCGTTATCATCGATCCGGCCAAACTGCCCAATCCGGTTGCAAGGAAGCTTGTCGCGCCGCTCGTTGAAAGAGACGACTTCCCATTAGCGTCATGTGTGTACCGGGCTCGGTCTCCGCCGAGTATCGCCCCGCCGAATCCACCGGCGATGGCACCTTCTTCGGTCATCCCTTCTTTTGCTTTATCCAGGTAGATGAAGGTCGCTTGCATGCGGTACGCGGCAATCTTGGCATTTTTGGTGATCTTATACCCCTTCGCTTGGAGTTTCTGGGATACGAGCACTTCTAAAGATTCACCACCTGACTTTGAAGATGTCTGGTCTCGAACCAGCAGGTAGATCGGTTTCCCCTGTGACAAGATGTCGGGGTTAAGGTCTATCGAGCTGGATACTTTGGTATTTACCTCTAAATTGCGGCTCATAAGTGTTTGGGCGCATCCAGTTACCATCGTTAGCATTGCAAAGATTACAGCAAGACGTAAAGCACGTTTCATTGACTTAACCCTCCTGTTGTTGAATTGTCCACTTTTGCGGAATCTAGTTTGTATCAGCCGGTATCACCCTATCATCATCCCAACCTGCTCAACTAACTCAATACATCTAAAAGGTTTTCTCAGCAGGTTCTTTTCAGTGACCCTTGTACAACGTTCCAGATATTCATCCGGATAGTCTGTAATGGATAGAACCGGTTTAGTCTGGCAAATGTTGACTTGCGAAAAAAAGGACAGGCTCGAGAGGTAAAAGCAGCCTGTGTCTGAGCGGTCGGTTGGTCATAATACCAATATGTAATTTTGCTCGTTTTCTGGTGGGGAACGTAGGTAGGTTTGTAAGCTGAAAGGCAAGTCAACCAGCTTCACTACGTCCCCTCTTTGGTCCTATTATAAAATCGTCATGGCGGTAGGCCCTTCAACCTCGGTTGGGGTTGCCGCGTGGGTGTAGATTACATTGAAATAGCTTCCGCTACCGGAAGCTATTTGGAATGTAAGAGCATCTGTTGGGAATATTACGGTCAGCATGCCTGAAGTAATATTCCACCCGCCAGTGGTACCGTTATTAAGTGTGACCTTGTTGCCGGTTGCGGAAAAGACCATAGGTGTGGCACCCATGGTAAAAGCGAATGTAGCCGTGTGACCAGCAAGCATCGCTGTTGTGAAGCCTGTAGCAGTTACTGGCGTCACATACGTATATACCTTTGTTTCACCATTTGCGGTTGCGGTTAATGTCGTACTGGTGGAGCTAACTAAGGTTACAGTAGTTGTGCCCAGAGTATCGCCTGCGTTCGAGGCTGTTAATGTTGAAATGAGCTGCCCATTTACAATACTCCATGTACCGGAGTCAGTGGCCAGCAAAGTGTTTGGGGAACTTACGTATGCAGTAACAAAGCTATAAGTACCATCGGCGCTAAATGCCTTTGTATTTATGACTGGAGAACCGTTCCATGTACCCAAATATGTAAATGTTTTGCCGCTGATCATCGCCGTAGTGAATCCGGTTGTCGTTGGCACTATAGTTTTTACGCTGTTGTAATAACTCTGTGCTTGGCTAAGTCCGGTGGAAGAATTGAAGAACATTCGCATTGTGCCGGAATCGCCACTGGAGCCAACATCAGTAACCGCCCAGTAACTTTCTGTCGTGTTGATGGATGCCAGTGTGATAGTTGTTGTGCCATGCGAAGATGTTCGCTGAAGTTTGCCTTCGGCTGTTATTGTCCATGTAGCGCCAGCGTTTTCTATCGGTGTTCCGCTGGTGGTGGGAGCGCTTCCGGTCATGGTGCCATCAGCTTTGTAGCTGTTTGAATAGTAGCCGTCATTTGATCCATCATAAATGGTTTTTCCGGCCACCATGGAGGCGATGAATATTTTGTTGAGCGTGCCTGAAAAATGGGTACTAGCTTCTGACACGGTTGGCATTATAATGTTTCTGGGATTGGGCAATGTGGCAATTTTTGCGGCAAGGTCAGTGGAAGAAGTGAAGTCAATACTCTTACCTTGCGCAGCCAAAAGGGTGGCGCCCGGAATAGTGATAGTTCCGGTTGCCGGATCGGTACTTGAAAGGGACATCAACAACTGTACGCGAGCCAATACATCGGGTGTTGTTGCAACGGCACCGGTAGTTGCGGAAAGGTTAATTGGTGTCATAAGCGCCTGTGCCGTTGCTTCACCCAGCACGATGTCGCCGATGGTAAATTTAACTTTTTGGCCGACCTCATAAGTGAAGCTGCCGTCTGCGCCGGTCACGCCTTTTTGACTACCGGAAGCGTATGACAGACCAGCTACCGGAGCATCGACAAACTTACCGACCGCTGTTGCCGGTGGTGTGGTCCCGCTGCTTCCCCCGCAGCCAAAAAGCGCCAACGCACCTGCAACGAGACATCCTCCAACGATTCTTTTCCAGTTTTGCATCTAAACCTCCTATGCTTGATTATCCGCTATCCGCAGAATTCCTTTTTTCTGAAACAGATCACCCCAACATCATCTCAACCCGTTCAACCAGCTCTGCCACTCTAAAAGGTTTACGCAACAGGCGCTCTTCGGTAACAACGGTACCACTTCTTCCCAAATACTCCCCCGGATAGCCTGTTATGAAAAGAACCGGCTGGGCGGGGAAGCGCTGTTCGACCAATCGATATAACTCCGGCCCTGACATTACCGGCATGCAGATATCACAGATCATTAACTCAGGGGCTGTTTTAAGCTGCTCCACCAGTTTCAGCGCGCTGATTGGGCCGTCAGCATGGACGACCTGTAAGCCGTTATTCTCAAGAACGGTGCATACCATCTGACGCACCACTGTATTGTCATCTACGACAAACACGGTGCGTCCCTGTAAATCTGTGACTCGAAGTTCAGTCGATTCAACAAGCTTCATGTCGGATAGTTTCCTGTCGTTACGTAGGGCATACGGTTTTTTAAACATCGACTTAGCACTCTTTATGCCAACTGAAGACGGTTTTAAAAACGTTATGATTCAGCAGGGATACAAAATAGTACACACGAATTATTTGTATGTGCACATTTATGTTTTCATTTATTGAAATATACTATATTAAATTATGAAATATTTATTTGCGTCGGGACGGTCATGTCAACCTTGCACCTGTATTGCGAACTTCGCGAACCATCTCTTTCCCGCGCTGTGCATGAAGCCCGGCGACTGGGGCGCTATACCCTGGATATCGTACATATCCGTTCTGCAGACCTGGCCGACAACCTGCGCCGGATTTCCGCTGCCATGGGAGATGACGATCTGGGGATGATTTTCATGCTGTATGCACCGGGAGGAGAGCTGAAAGAAGCGGCGGACGTGGTTGCCGGACTTTCCCGCGATCTTCGCAGTCGCATCACTCTTTCCTGCTCTCTCTACAATACCGGCCTGCGCAGCTGGGCCGAGGACCTTGGCCTGAACTACGATGACAATTGTTATGAAGCGCCGCGCCGCGCGGTATGGAAGCCGATTGCAGTCGCCTGCGCTGTGACTCTGGCTGAACGGAACTGGATTCAGTATCGTCTGATGCGGGTGCTGATTGCCGGCAAAAACCCTGCGCAGATCTACCGGGAGATAGTTGAAACTCTTCGGAGAGGTGAGCTTACAGAGGCGCAGCTGAATCGCGGCCAAAGATTTTTCGAGCGGGGCGAGCCGGATATGGCTGGCGGAAATTACGCCGAAGAACGCCACGTGAACCCGAATGCTATCGACCTGTTGCGGGAACGGACCGTCAAGGTTGGCCGTTCAGGTCTGAATACGCTGATCATCGGCGAGACCGGAACCGGCAAGGAATCACTGGCCTGGTATCTCCACGATTTCAGCATTCGCGGGGACAAACCTTTTCTCGCGTTGAACTGCGCTTTCTTTGAAGGAGAACGGTTGGAATCGGAACTGTTTGGTCACGAACAGGGTGCCTTTACCGATGCCAAAAAGGCCAAAAGGGGGCTGGTGGAGGAGGCGGATGGTGGGGCACTGTTTCTTGATGAATTACCGGAAATGGCGCCCCGGGTCCAGGCCAAACTACTTCGCTTTCTGCAGGATGGCAGCTATACGCGCATGGGTGGCACCAGCGTGTTGCGGGCCGATGCCCGTATTATCTCTGCCGCACAGCCGGGGCGACTGGACACCCTGCGCCCCGACCTCTACTATCGCGTCGCCGATGTGGAGCTGCATACCGTTCCTTTGCGTGACATGAAAGAACGTGATATCGTCAACATAGCCTGCAATCTGGCCTATCGCCTGATGTGGCAACCGGTGATCAGCGCGGCTGGCGCAGCGATACTGACGCCCGATATCATCCGTGAGATCTGGCGGGTGGTAGCGCTGCCGGAGAATGCTGCGGCATTATCGGGTTACAGCTGGCCGGGAAATATGCGTGAACTGTCTACCCTGATCAAGCGATTTGTCCTTTTGAATGATAATATTTTTGAGGAGCTTCGTCAGAACGTCCGACGTACTACCCAAACTCCCGTTGTACAGTGCCAAGTCTGTGACAGTGAGCTGCAGCATTTTCTGTTGCCGCTTTCCAGTCAGGAGGAGCTTGAAAACAGGCAGCTCAAGCTGAAAGAGCTGCAACCGGCCTTTGTGCGGCATATAGTTGCGTCCCTTGGCGGCCGTGAAAACATTCAGTCGACCAAACTGGCCGAGGCGTTGGGCTGCAGCTACAACACGCTGATGGGCTATCTGAAGTAGTAATTCATGAATCTCAAACTAAAAAGGTGAAAGGAATTAACAGCATGAGCGAAACAACGATCGGTGTTATCGGCGGCAGCGGACTGTATGAGATGGAAGGACTCGAACAGGTCGAGCGGATCAGGATTGAAACCCCCTTTGGCGGCCCTTCTGACGAGTACGTCACCGGGGTACTGAACGGTGTCAAGATGGTCTTTCTTCCCCGTCATGGCCGCGGGCACCGCCTGCTCCCGTCCGAAGTCAACTACCGCGCCAACATCTACGGCATGAAGACGCTCGGCGTGGAGCGGATTATCTCCGTCTCTGCGGTCGGGAGCCTCAAAGATGCCATCGCCCCGGGGCATATCGTAATTCCGGACCAGTTTTATGACCGTACCAAGGGGGTCCGGAAGGATACGTTCTTCGGTGACGGGATCGTTGCCCATGCCGGTTTTGCCGATCCGGTCTGCGGCGATCTTTCCGACACACTCTACAATGCCGCCCGGAAAGCCGGGGCTACAGCGCACAAGGGGGGCACCTACCTCTGCATGGAAGGCCCGGCTTTTTCCACCCGCGCCGAATCGTTTTCCTATCTGGCCCTCGGCGCCTCCGTCATCGGCATGACCAACCTGACCGAAGCCAAGCTGGCCCGCGAGGCCGAGATCTGCTACGGCATCATCGCTCTTTCGACCGATTATGATTGCTGGCACGATTCGCACGAGGATGTCACTGTCGAAGCGATTATCCAGATCATCCATCAGAATGTGGCGATGGCCAAAAATATTATCCGTCATGCGGTGACGGCAATCGGCGGGGAGCGCACCTGTTCGTGTGGCAGCGCCATGCAGTACGCGGTCATTACCGACCGTTCCTTCATTAGTGAAGAAACCAAACGGAAGCTGGCGCCGATTGTCGGGAAGTACCTGTAGCAACTGCCTGAAATACAGCAAGAAGAGAGGCTGGTACCTGTACGGTGTCAGCCTCTTCTTTGTATGCGCCAGGCAGGGCGCGTGGCGCGCCACGCGCCATCAAATCAGTCATGGTAGCTGATTTGTGATCATGCTATTGTGTGGTCAGTATTTCTGGTCGGCATAATCAACCCAGCCGCCGGCCAGGACCAGGGCCTTATCAAATGGTGAAATCTCGAAGCTGAACGTCTTCTGCGCCCCGCCACCGCTCATAGTCAGGGTTCCGGCCTCAATGTTAATACTCATCGTGGCGTCCTTGTCGCCTGCGTGAGAGAAAATCTGGTCCAGATCCGCTGCGGGAAGCTCAATGGCTGCCATGCCGCAGTTAAACATATTCTGACGGAAGATACGTGCGAAAGATTCGGCAATTACGGCGGTAATGCTGTTGACCTCGAATACCCAGGGGGCATGTTCGCGGGACGAGCCGCAGCCAAAGTTGGCACGGGAGACAATTACCCTGGCGTTTTGGGTCTTTTCATCTTTCGGGTCGAAACCGGGCAGCTTCAGGTCTTCAAGGATATACGGCTTAAGATCTTCCTTGGTAATTTCGGTCAGATACTTGGCCGGGATGATTTCGTCGGTGTTGATGTCGCCGCGGTCAAGAAAAAGGACCGGGCCTCCGAAAGTTTTCATTATACAGACTCCTTATTAGAGGTATTTTCTTGGATCGGCAATCTTGCCTTCTATGGCGCTGGCTGCTGCTGTTGCCGGGGACATCAGGTGTACCATGCCTCCTTTGCCCATTCGTCCCATAAAGTTGCGGTTCGTGGTGGATGCGCATACTTCGCCCTCTGCCAGAACACCGTTGCTCATCCCCAGGCAGGCGCCGCAGGTCGGATTGGTCACGCAGAAGCCGGCTTCCATGAAAATATCGATCAACCCTTCATGGATTGCCTGCTGCTGGATTTTCGGGGTAGCCGGTGAGAGGATGCCGCGTACGTTCGGAGCCAGTCGGTGTCCTTTCAGGATCTGTGCGGCGATGCGCAGGTCTTCAATGCGGCCGTTGGTGCAGGAACCGATGTAGATCTGATCAAGCGGGGTGCCGGCCAGTTCGGTCACGGTCTTGACCTGATCCGGTTTGTAGCCGAAGGTAATAGTCGGTTCCATGGTTGTGACATCAATCTCGATGGTCTGATCATATTCGGCGTCAGCGTCGGCCCGCCATTGTGAATAATCAGCCAGAGCGGCTTCTTTAGTTGCAAATTCACCCTGAATGAACGGCCAGAGGTAGTCAACGGTGGTCATGTCGGGCTGACAGATGCCCGATGTGCCGCCTGCTTCAATAGCCATGTTGCAGAGCGTCATGCGCGATTCCATTGTCATGGCATCGATAGTCGAGCCATGGAATTCCATTACCCGGTCGGTAGCGCCATTAACGCCGATTTTCCCGATGATATGCAGGATGACATCCTTGGCGTAGACACCCTTCGGCAGGGTTCCTGTAACGTTGAATTTAATCGTTTTGGGCTGGCGGAAGGCGCAGACCCCTTTCAGGATGCCGACCTCCAGATCGGTCGTGCCGATGCCGGCGGCAAAGGCACCGAAGGCGCCGTGGGTGCAGGTGTGGGAATCACCCATGATAACCGTGTAGCCGGGACGGATGAAACCCCGCTCCGGGAAGAGAGCGTGACAGACGCCGTTGGCTCCGATATCAAAGAAATCCTTGATATCGTGACGGCGGGCCCAGTCACGCAGGATCTTGGCCTGAGTAGCGGTTTTAGTGTCCTTGCTGGGTGTGACATGGTCGATGACCGCCTTGATCTTCGTCGGATCAAAAACGCGATCCTTGTCGCGCCGGATCAGGTCATCAATGGCGATCGGTGTCGTGATCTCGTGACAGAGTACCGCATCAAGGCGCAACACTTTAGTGCCGGGGAACGGCTCGTTGACCAGGTGAGCATCAAATATTTTTTCTGCTGTTGTTTTACCCATTTTTTTCGACCTCGCGTTATTCAAAGTATTCCTAATCTTGTAGCATAGTTGCCGGGAAAAAGTAAACCGGTGAACTTTTTTTTGATACTGCAATATCGACCTGAAAACCGGTTTTTTGCATGGTAAACTAAAGCAGGCGTGATATAACGGCTCCAATTCAATTCGAGACAGCAGGGTGCGTTTATGGATCAGGAATATCTCAAAACAATGCTCACTTCAGTCCGGCAGGGGGGGGTGTCGGTAGATGACGCCCTGCAGCAGCTGCGTCATCTCCCCTTCCAGGATATCGGTTGCGCCCAGGTCGATCATCATCGCCATTTACGCCAAGGAATGCCGGAAATGATCTTCGGTGAAGGTAAAACGGTGGAACAGATTATGGCGATTATGACCGTTATGGCCGACAAGGGAGGCAACATCCTCGTGACACGTTTGGACCATGGTAAGGCGGTGCAGGTCGTGCAGGCCTTTCCGGCGGCGTGCTACCATGCCGAGTCGCGCTGCCTGACGCTTGAGCGTCAACCGCCGGAACAGCGGGGCAAAGGGACGATTCTGATTGTTTCAGCCGGGACATCTGATATCCCGGTTGCGGCTGAGGCAGTGGTGACGGCCCGTTTTCTCGGTAATCAGGTCGAGCAGTTGTATGATGTCGGTGTGGCCGGTATTCATCGATTGCTGGCGCGGCGTGGGCAATTGGCTGCCGCCGCGGTCATTATAGTGGTGGCCGGCATGGAAGGGGCGCTCCCTTCGGTGGTCGGAGGGCTCGTCGATAAACCGGTGATTGCCGTACCGACCTCGGTCGGGTATGGCGCATCATTTGGCGGCATTGCGGCGCTGCTGGGAATGCTCAATTCGTGTGCCTCCGGGGTGACGGTCGTCAACATTGACAACGGTTTTGGCGCTGCATGCGCCGCAAGTTTGATGAACAGGATGTGACATGATATGAAATGCCTCTATCTTGATTGCTACGCCGGGATCTCCGGCGACATGACCGTGGGAGCACTGCTTGATCTGGGGGTGCCGCTGGAGTATCTGCGGGGCGAGCTGGACAAGCTGGAACTCCCGTCTGGCTCCTATGAACTCTCAACCAGCCAAACCGAGCGGCAGCAGATGCCGGCCCTGAAATTTGACGTGGCGGTGCATGACCACCATACCCACCGGCACTATGCAGGTATTGACCGCATGATCGCAGCCAGCGGATTGTCCGACTCCGTAAAAGATAGGGCGCGCCGGATCTTTCGACGTTTGGCCGAGGCCGAGGCACTGGTGCATGGCGTCGTCGTCGCGGATGTGCATTTTCACGAAGTTGGTGCGATTGATTCCATCATCGATATTGTCGGGACCGCCATCTGTCTGGAATACTTGGGCGTCGAGGCGGTATACGCCGCATCGCTGCCGCTTGGGAGCGGTTTTGTTGAAACGGCCCATGGTCGGTTACCTGTGCCGGCCCCGGCCACGGCCGAACTTTTGAAAGGATTGGCGGTGCATGGAGATTGTGGCGCTGGAGAACGGGTGACGCCGACCGGAGCCGCTATTGTGGCGGCCCTGGCCAGTGGGTGTGCGAAGCCGCCAGCAATGGTGCTGGAGAAAACAGGTTGCGGTGCCGGAGGGAAAGATTTTGCCGATTGTCCTAACATCCTGCGTGCTTTTCTGGGGAGGAGTGACAAAAAAGCTGACCCTGGCGATGATGTAATTGTTGCCGAGACAAATATTGACGACTCCACTCCCGAACTGCTCGGATACGCTATGGAGCGCCTCCTTGAAGAAGGGGCGCTGGACGTGTTTTTTACGCCGATCCAGATGAAGAAGGGGCGTCCCGCTGTGATGGTGTCGTTTCTCTGTCGTCCGGAACAGCTTGATCAGCTGGCTCAGCTGTTGCTCGTCGAGACGTCAGCCATTGGGCTGCGGTATTACCGGGCAGATCGTGTTGTTCTGCAGCGGCGGGTTGTCGAGCAGCAGACTGAGTTCGGTCTGGTGAGGTTCAAGCAGGTTATTGATGCCGGCGGAAATGTTTTGCGAACATCCCCGGAATACGAAGATTGCCGCCGGATTGCTCGCGAAAAGAACATCCCCTGTCGAGAAGTCATGGAGCGGTTGCACGGTAAAGGAGTTTCTGAACCATGAGGATTTCAACGCTGAGCATTGGCGAAGAGTTGATTTGTGGCCAGTTGACGGACACGAATGCTGGTACTATAGCGTCCAGGCTACTCCAGGAAGGGGTGCGTGTTCAGCGGCACCTTGCGGTCGGCGACAACGAACCGGATATTATCGGGGCGCTCGCCGATCTCGGGCGGGTCAGCGATGCAATTATCGTCACTGGGGGACTCGGGCCAACAGCTGACGATTTGACCTCGCGGGCTGCGGCGCGCGCTACCGGCAGACGCCTGGTAATTAATGAAGAGGCCCGCAGTCATGTCCGGTTGATGTCGAGCAAGCTTGAAAATCTGATTTTGTGCCCCTTGAGCGACAAGCAGGCCATGATCCCGACCAAGTCTGCGCTGATTTCCAATCCGACCGGAACCGCCTGTGGTTTTCATCTGATGCACAACGGCTGCTTCATGTTTTTCATGCCGGGGGTTCCCGCAGAGATGACCGTCATGTTGCATGATACAGTCATCCCCTTCATCCTTGAGCGTGTGGTCCGAAAGCGCGCGATCCGCACCGCCAGTCTGAACCTGTTTGGACCGTGTGAGGCGGAGGTTGATGAGCTGTTGCTGGGAATCGCCCAGCCGGAAAAGGGGCTTACTCTTGGTATCTGCGTCACGTTTCCCTGGATGAAGGTGACATTGCGGGCTGAAGCGGACAGCGGAGACGCGGCGAACGATCTCGTTGCGCCGGCAGCTCGTACCGTGCAGGAACGATTAAACGAGTACTGCTTCTCTTCAGGTGATATCAGCATGGACGAAGCGGTTGCTGAGCTGTTTCGTGAGCGGTGCTTGACGCTTTCGCTGGCAGAGTCGTGCACCGGTGGCCTGATCGCGAAGCGGATTACCGATATTCCGGGCAGTTCCCAGTATTTCTGCGAAGGTGTGGTGACGTACTCAAATAATGCGAAGCAGCGGCTGCTGGGGGTTCCGGAAGAGGTGCTGAACAACTGCGGCGCTGTCAGTTCCGAGTGTGCTTCGGCAATGGCCAAGGGAGTCCGGACTGTTTCCGGCAGCGATATGGGATTGTCTGTCACCGGGATTGCCGGGCCGGAGGGCGGGAGCGACGAAAAACCGGTCGGCACGGTCTTTATTTCGCTTGCAGCGCCAGACGGCTGCTGGACCAAACGCTTTCAGTTCAGCGGGAATCGGGACGAGATTCGCACTCTTACCGCGTGGACGGCACTGGACTGGCTGCGGCGGTATCTGTTGAAGAGGGGACAGGCCGTATAGAATCAGCTGTTGGAGGGTGATGTGCCGGAACTCCCGGAAGTGGAAGTAACTCGCCGTCGGCTGGAGCGGGAATTGGTGGGGAAGAGCTTCACGCAGGTGGTACGCCGCGTTTCAAAACTCCGGCTTCCGGTGCCGGAGGAGCTCACGACGATCCTGCCGGGACGGATTGTGCGGAGCATTGAGCGGCGGGGGAAGTACCTGCTGTTTGACTGCGGGTGTGGTTGGCTGCTTGTGCATCTGGGGATGACCGGCTTTTTGCAGCTCCTTCGAGGTACACCTTTGCCGGAAAAACACGACCATCTCGATTTCTTTTTTGGAGACGGTCAGCTGCTCCGTTTCCACGATCCGCGCAAATTCGGCATTGTCACCTGGTTCACCGGCGATCCGCGGCTGCATCCGCTCCTGGCAGGGATCGGCCCGGAGCCGCTGTCCGGAGCCTTTGATGGCGAATACCTTTTTGATGCCGCCAGGGGGCGAAAGGTTGCCGTTAAGCAGCTGGTTATGAACAGCGCGGTAGTGGCCGGGGTGGGGAATATCTATGCCAACGAGGCGTTGTTCCGTGCCCGCATCCGCCCGGATCGCCCCGCCGGGACTCTGGATCCCACTGAATGTACCGAACTGGCTGCAGCCATCCGAAACGTGCTGGAAAGATCAATCGGGGAGGGGAGTACTTACCGGGTAGCTGAGGAAACGGTTGCGTATTATCCACAAAAATTCACGGTTTACGGCCGAGGTGGAGAACCGTGTGTTCACTGTCAAAGCCCGCTTGACGAGATCAGGCTCGGTGGGCGGAGTACTGTTTTTTGCCGTAAATGTCAGGAGTAAGATTTAGAGTATAAACTTTCCTACGACGTGTTGCAGTTCTTCGGCCACCCTGGATAATTCTGAAGATGCCGAAGCGGTCTCCGTTGCCTCGCTGGCGGTTTGCTGTACCACATGGGTTATCTGCTGGATGTTGGTAGTGATTTCTCCCGTGGTAGCGGTCTGTTCTTCAGCTGCCGTTGCAATCTGGTTAACCTGCATGGTGACGTCGTTTATTTGCGAGAGTATCTGTTCCAGCGCCTGTCCGGACCTGATGGAATATTCGGTCCCCTTTTCCACTTCTGCCACACCTTCCTCAATAGCAGTTACCGCTCCTTTTGTTTCATTTTGGATCGCCTTGATCATTTCACTGATCTCACGGGTGGCGCGGGTTGTACGCTCGGCAAGTGCCCGGACTTCATCGGCAACGACAGCAAATCCGCGACCCTGCTCACCGGCGCGGGCCGCCTCGATGGCGGCATTGAGTGCCAGCAGGTTGGTCTGATCGGCAATATCCTCAATGGTACCAATAATCTGACCTATCTGGTCGGAGCGGTTGCCCAGTCCTTCGACTGTTTTTGCCGTATCTTTTACCCGTGCAGCAATGCGTTCCATACCGTTGGTTGCGCTCCTGACTGTTTCTGCTCCCGAGCGGGCAGTGTCGCTGGCACGGTTTGAGTTCTCGGCAGCGCTCAGGCAGCTATGGGCAATATCGTTTGAAGTAGCCGCCATTTGCTCGCTGGCTACGGCAACCGAATTTGTTTGCTGCGCAACTTTCTCCGTACCGCTGGCAATTTTGCTTGCAGTTGTGTGGAGTCTGCCGGATGCCAGGGCCATCTGCTCTGACGTTTGTGAAATTTGTCCGATAATTTCACGCATGGTGCTTTGGACGGTGTTGATCGATCGGATTATGACGCTGATTTCATTATTGCGTTTGGCGGATATTTTCTGAGTCAGGTTGCCTTCTGCCATGCAGGTGAGATAGGCGATGATTCTTTGCAGGGCATCGTTGACTGACCAGAAGAGCAGGCCGCTGAAAACCATGCCGAACAGTACAAATGTGGCTGTAGAGATGATGGAAATAGTAGGTGAAAGCATACGCCCTGCAACAACAGCAAAGACGATGCAAAAGCTGTAGCATAAACAGAGCAGAATGATGCGGGTGCGGATCTTCAGACTTAGATAAATGTCTAACAGAAAATTCATGACGGTACCTCTAGAATAGATTGGGTGCGAAATTAAATATGTACGTTACCTCATCTGCGGAGTTGAGGCAGGATTAGATGCCTTTATCCAACGGGTAAGCGAGGTACTTTATAACATGGATTTATTGAGATCCCAAATGATAATTGCAGATCGGTAACTGTTCTGAACCCGAGATCACAGGGGCATCATGAGAGGATGGTTAGCAGGGCGATTGCTTATAATATTCCATGATACCGAGTAGTTATTTTTGTGTATTAACCCCAATACTGTTCACTTAACTAAAGTTTTTATGCCATTCTGCCGAGAAGTTCGACAG
>JABBNX010000080.1 GCA_019352135.1 Pseudomonadota bacterium | reverse complement strand
GCGGCGCCGCGCAGGCTCACCAGTTCTGCCGGGGCGTCGGTAACCAATACCTTGCCGGCATTCATCAGCGAAATGCGGTCGCACCGCCCGGCCTCGTTCATGAAGTGGGTGGAGATGAAGATCGTGACCTGGTCGTTGCGCGCCAGGTCGATCATCAGTTGCCACAGGCTGTCGCGTGCGATGGGGTCCACGCCCGAGGTCGGTTCGTCCAGGATCAGCAGTTCCGGCTTATGCACCATTGCGACAGCCAGCGACAGGCGCTGGCGGATGCCGAGCGGCAGGTTGTCGGGCATCGCATCGGGCACCTCGCCCAGATCGAAGCGGCGAACCATCTCGTCAACCCGCGCAGGGATGTCATCTTCCGGCATTTGGAACAGGCGGGCGTGCAGCACCAGGTTTTGCCGCACCGAAAGTTCCGAATAGAGCGAGAACGACTGGGACATGTAGCCGACGCGCCGGCGGGTGGAGATGTCTTTGGGATTGACCTCGTGCCCGAGCAGCGACGCATGGCCTTCAGTGGCAGGCAGCAGGCCGGTCAGCATCTTCATGGTGGTGGACTTGCCGCAGCCATTGGAGCCGATGAAACCGAAAATCTCCCCCCGACGGATGCGAAAACTGACATGGTCAACGGCAACGAAATTGTTGAAACGCATGGTGAGGTCTGTTGCCTCGATGGCGATCTCGGACCTGTCTCCAGCGGCGAGCGGCGGAATCGTCACGTCTCGGTGGCCGCGCCGTTTCTCCTCGGGCAGCAGAGCTATGAACGCTGCGTCCATTGATTCGCTATTAGTCTTTTTAAGTAGTTCGTCTGGCGTGCCGGTGGCCAGCACCCGGCCGGCGTCCATCGCCACCAGCCAGTCGAAGCGCTGCGCCTCGTCCATGTAGGCGGTGGCCACGATCACGCTCATGGCGGGGCGCTCGCCGCGGATGCGCTTGATGAGATCCCAGAACTGGGCACGGGCCAGCGGATCGACCCCGGTGGTCGGTTCATCGAGGATCAACAGGTCCGGATCGTGGATCAGCGCACAGCACAACCCCAGTTTCTGTTTCATGCCGCCGGACAACTTGCCGGCCGGCCGCGACAGGAACGGGGAAAGGCCGGTGCTGCGGGTCAATTCGTCGATGCGGCGGCGGCGTTCGGCTCTGTCGTGGCCGAACAGGCGGCCGAAGAATTGCAGGTTCTCCTCCACGGACAACGTTGCGTAAAGATTCTTGCCCAGCCCCTGCGGCATGTAGGAGATATGCGGGCAAACACTCTCCCGATGGCTCGTGTCGGCCATATCCCCACCCAGGGCTTGCACGCTTCCCAGTTGTACCTTGCGGGCTCCGGCCAGAAGCGACAGCAGGCTGGACTTGCCCGCGCCATCCGGCCCGAGCAGGCCGACCATGCGGCCGGTCGGTATATCCAGGTCGATGCCGTCCAAGGCCACACTCTTGCCATAACTCAGACTTACGCCGTGTAAGCTGGCTACAGGCGGTGCAAGAGCGGTTGGTGGGGTGCGTTCGCTCATGGCAGTTGTTTCACCTGCAAATGGGCCGGCCACTGTATGGCGGGGTCCATCCGTATATAGGCCATGCCGGGCAAGCCGGTCTTAACCTGCGCAATATGTTTTCTGAGCAGATCCGGGGAAATCTGCGCCCGGACACGGAACATCAACTTCAGGCGTTCGCTGGCCGTCTCCACGGTTTTCGGGGTGAATTGGGCCACATCGGCGACAAACGATACCTTCGCCGGAATCACAAACTGGGGCGCGGCGTCGAGCACCAGCCGCACCTCGGTGCCGAGGGCGACCCGCCCCACGGCAGCCGTCGGCAGGAAAAAGGTCATATAGACATCGCTCAGGTCAACCATGCTCAACACCCGGCCGCCGGCGGCGACCACTTCGCCGGGCTGGGCTACACGGTATTGCACCCGTCCTTCACGAGGAGACTTGAGGGCGCTGTCCTTGATATCGGCCTGGATGCGTTCGACGGTTGCCCGGGCGGCTTCGACGGCCGATCGGGCACCGGCAATCTCGGCGCGGGCTGTCACGATGGTCGCGCCGGCGGCGGCAAGCTGGGCGCGAGCCGCACTGACCGCGGCAACGGCACTCTGTACCCGTGCGCTGTCATCATCCGCCTCCTGTTGCGATGTGGCGGCTTCGGCCGCCAGGGTTAACGAGCGAAACGCCCGTTTCCGGGCTACGCCCAGCTCAGCCTCGCGCTGCCTGACCAGTGCCAGTACCGCCTCTTTTTCGCTGCCGCGCTGAACCAGTTGGCTACGCGTCGTCTCAACTTTGCTCTGCGCCTGTTTCAGCTGCGCTTCCGCCTGCCGGTGCTCGGCTTCAAGCACTTCAGTGTCCATCAACGCCACTACCTGTCCGGCGGTAACCAAATCCCCTTCGCGTACCAGAATATCCTTTACCCGGCCGGCAATCTTGGCGGCAACACCGATTTCGACCGCCTCAATGCGGCCATTGCCGCTGACAAGGCCTTTGTTTTTGTCCTCCTTGCCAAAAAACAGCCAGGCAGCGATACCCAGACCGGCAAGAATCAGTATACCTATGGCAATGGTTAGCCATTTTTTATGTTGTGTGGTAATAGCCTTCTTGGGTGCGACGGTGTCTTCCGGTTTGGGCTCGGCTGTGGTTTCAGGTTTAGACGTGTTGGTCATGGTACTCTCTCCATAGTCTTATGGCGCATGCAGCGCCTTTGAGTTATTGCGCCGTATGCACAGCTCCACCGCCCAGTGCCGCATAGAGATTCACAATGCAGGAGAGCAGCGCCCGTCGTACCTGCACCAGCGCCTGTTCGGCGGCAAACCGGTCCCGTTCGGCATCCAGTACTTCAAGATACGGCGCCGCGCCGTTCTGGTAACGTAATCCGGCCAGATGTGCACGTTCTGTCTGGGCCGCCAGGGTCGCCTGCTGTGCAACGACCTGTTCGGTGAGCCAGCGATGTTCGGCCAGTGCGTCGGCCACTTCACGGAAGGCCCCCTGAATAGTCCGTTCATAGTCGGCTACGGCAATGTTACTGCGTGCTTTTGCCACGTCGAGATTGGCCCGATTGCGGCCACCATCGAAAATGGGCAGTGACAAACTGGGTGAAAAACTCCAGAGGGAGCTGCCAGCACCAAAGAGAAGGCTCAAGTCAGCGCTGGCTGTGCCCAGGTTGCCGGTTAGCATGATGCGCGGCAGAAAGGCTGCGCGGGCAGCGCCGATATTGGCGTTGGCCGCCTTCAGCCGATGTTCGGCGGCACGTATATCCGGACGGTTAAGCAGCAAGTCCGAAGGGAGCCCGGCGGATAGTGTCCGCACAAAGTCTTGTTCGATCTGCGACAGTGGCCGGTTCTCCTGAGTAACGACCGGGATGCCGACCAGAAGGGTCAAGGCATTGTGATTTTGATCCCGCTGCCGCTGTAATGACGCCTGGTCGGCCCGTGTCTGATTGAGCAGCGCATCAGCCTGGACCGCATCCAGTTTGGACGCATATCCCACCTCATATCGCCGCTTCGCAATGCGATAGGAGTCCTCGCGGGTGGTAAGAGTCTGCTGGGCAATGGCTATTCGCTCGTCCAGTTCCCGTTCAAAAAGATACGTAGTGGCAACCTGTGCAACCAGGCTGATGACGATTGCGCTCTCTGCTTCTTCAGTGGCAAGGTATGATTCCAGAGCTGCCGCCGTAAGGCTGCGCACCCGGCCCCAGAAATCCAGCTCCCAGGAGCTGAGATTCAGGGTGGCCTCGAATTGGCTTGCAGTCACAGCTTGTCCGGTTGGCGACAGGGCGGCAGGCGTCCGTGACCGGCTGCCCATGGCGTCGGCGCTGAAGTTTGGCAACCGGTCGGCTCGCTGGATGCCATAGAGGCCCCGGGCCTCTGACACCCGCTGCATCGCGATGCGTAGATCGCGATTGTTCTCGAGCGCCTGAACGATGAGTTCCCGGAGTCTGGTATCGGTAAAAAATTCGCGCCAGCCAAGCTGCTCACTACCCGGAGTGGCCTGCGCTGTCGCACCATTCACTCCCGGATAAGATGCCGCAGTGGGCAGGGCAGGCCGCTGATAGAAAGGGGCAAGCGAACATCCGGCCAAAAGGGTAATGAGTGCTCCAAATAAGATGTTTCGCGGGTTCATTCGTTATACCTCTAAATGTTCTGAGACCGGTAATCTTGCAACCGTGCACACAATCGCTGCAGTAACGAAACCAGCGTCTCGACTTCCAGCTTAGAGAACGGCTCAAAAACCTGGTTTAACAAGCTCACAATTACTTCAAGTGACTGTTCTGCCTTTTGAATGCCCAGTGACGTTATGGTAATCTGCACGGACCGACGATTGTTTAGTTTTCGTTCGCGATTAACCAGGCTCGCCTGCTCCAAGGCATCCACAATCCTGGTTAGCCCACCCATGTCGTGTCCAGTGAGCGTTCTCAGCTCGCTTGGTGTCAGAGGAGATTTGTTTTGCAGGTGCATTAGTACCGCGAATCCGGCCGTAGAGAGTTGCTGTGATTCGAAGGCGGTTTCACCAACCATCGCCAGCAGCGAGGCGCACCGCTTGGTTAGAAAGCTGACGTTCAGTGTAGGATTGAAATTTAGTATTGCGTCATGTGTCATGACAAATCTCGAAACAGATGAGATCTTGGTTATTTGCCAAGTCAATATTTGATAAATCAAGCAATAGATATGCCAGAGAGGAGATAAGAATGCTATGACTGCAACAGGCTGATAATGTAAGATAAAATCAAAAAACAGAGCGTAGGCTGGGAAGGGAAGCCGTAAGCGAAACCCGTCACTTTTAACACAACTGCCATTTATGACTGGACCGCCTCATGCACTGGTTTGTTATCAGTTCCAATGCTCCACCGTGCAACTATCCCGATTTAAACCATTAAATAATCTGGCTCTTGAGCCCCCATCCCCGTCAACATCTGTATCTGGCATGTTAGTTGCTGAATATCCCATCAAGCTATGAAAATAACGGTAGGTAACGCACCAATAGATGGTGGAACCAGCCGGGAGGCAACGACATGTCCTTTATAATTTATCTCATCGGATTTGCTTTTATTATCGGCGGTGTTGCGTGGGCTCTTGTTGTCGCAAAGGTAAGCACCCTCTATGTGATGATTACCGTTGTCATATTTATCGGCGTCGCAATTCTGACCGGGGTAACCCGTACCCGCACGAAGGACTGATTGCTTCAGTATACCCCTGCCTCACCATGATCCGCCAGATATGGCAGAAATGCTAAATCCGACAGATTGCGTTGGCAGTTCTTTTCTTGTCCTCGCACAATAATTCCCAATTCCCCCCTATTATCAGACTGTTGTACTCCCGAGAATCGTATGGTTTTTTTGGCTTATTAGTTGCTGTTAGTGAAGGCTGTGTAGCAAATCTTAGCCTCACATCAGATACAACACGGTTGAAAAAAACAAGGTTGCTCCAACCAGACAACCTAACTTGATGTTCAAAAGGAGATTCTATGAAGTACGGACCCAGGATCGGATT
The DNA here is from genome assembly GCA_019352135.1 of Pseudomonadota bacterium. Taxonomy (GTDB): domain Bacteria; phylum Desulfobacterota; class Desulfuromonadia; order Geobacterales; family Pseudopelobacteraceae; genus JACRCG01. The sequence goes on along the minus strand of JABBNX010000080.1, from coordinate 10,303 downwards.
TATGCTGATAGCCGTGGCCGTTGCGGCCACCGGAATTGTAGCGGGATGCGCAAATGTTCCGCTGCGCACAGAGGCGTCAACGTCAGGTATTCGCGCCGCCGAGGAGTCAGGGGCGGCCAAAGTACCGCAAGCCTCTCTTTATTTGCAGCTGGCCAAGGAGGAACTAGAAGCTGCCAAGAGTCTGGCCGCGAAAGGCGAGAAAGAGAAGGCCGATTCAATGCTGATGCGGTCCGAAGCCGACGCCGAACTGGCCGTCTCGCTCTCTCACCAGGATGCCGAGAAGAAAGAGGCCATGGAAGCTGTAGAGCGGGCACGTCAACTCCGGATAAACAACCGATAACTAAAAAGGGGGATTTTATGAAAAAGTTGCAATTATGTATCCTGCTCACGCTGGCGGCTGCCTTCACCGGCTGCGCTACCGTGGCGCCACCCGAACTTGTCAACGCCCGTTCGGCCTACCAGCAGGCAAGCGAAGGTCCGGCGCAGCAGCTTGCTCCTGCGGAATTACACAAGGCACATGAGGCGCTCACCCTGGCGGAGCAGTCCTTTCAAAAGGATGCAGACTCGTACAAAACAAAAGATCTCGCCTACGTCGCCCAGCGCAAGGCCGAACAGGCGGCAGCGCTCGGCGCCTTGGCAGCCGACAAGGCAAGCAAAGACAGAGCAAACGCCGATTTTCAGATGAAACAGGCCGAGATCGTGAAACAGGGGAAGCAGGACTTGAGCGACTCCCAGAAACAAACTGCCGAAGCACAGGCTGAACTCGTCAGGCAAGCCGAGATTAAGACAGCCAAGGACAAAGCGGACGCCGATTATCAGATGCAACAGGCTGCAATCGCGCAGGGGAAAAAGGACTTGAGCGATGCAGAGAATAAAGCAGCCGCGACACAGGCTGAGCTTGTAAAACAAGCCGAACTCCAGGCAGCCAAGGACAAGGCGGACGCTGATTATCAGATGCAGCAAGCCACAATTGCGCAAGGGCAGAAAGACTTGAAAGACTCCGAAATGCGGACGAACGCTGCACTTGCGGAACTTGCCTCGATCGCCTCGCTTAAGGAAGAGCAACGCGGACTGGTCCTCACGCTCTCCGGAAGTATCCTTTTTAGATCCGCCGAGTCGACTTTGCTGCCAGCCGCACGGGTAAAGCTTGACCAAGTGGCCAAGGCGTTGCTGGCTATCCGTGCACGCAACCTTATCGTCGAGGGGTACACCGATTCACGGGGTACCAAGAACTACAACCAGGGTCTCTCGCAACGTCGGGCCGACGCGGTCCGCGATTATCTCGTACAGAGTGGCTACCCCGCAGACCACATCCAGTCGCGCGGCCTTGGCGAAGGCAGCCCGATCGCTAACAACGCTTCAGCTGAAGGGCGAGCTAACAACCGCCGCGTCGAGATCGTCATCGAACGCGAACCGGTAGACTCGAAGCCGTGACATGGTACAATTCAACAAGGAAACTCGCCATGTAGAGCAAATGTGTACATAGGTAACCTTGAGCAGCTACGAAGGCATGTGCATCAGCAGAGCACAACTTGTTAGTCATTCAAAAAGGGGGAACACCATTTAGATGGAACTGTTTCAACGCATAGGGACTCTCGGTGGATGGTCAGCAGCAGCTGATTCAATAGTGACTCTGGCGCTAGCTCTCCTGCTTGGCCTGCTCGGTTACCTGATTCTTTTCAAGGTGCTGCTCCGCTTCGCCGCCCGGCCCGACAGCTTGCTACACCAGACTCTGGTGCAGCGCTGGCGGCATCCCGCCAAACTGCTGCTGCCGCTCTTGACTGTACTCTTGATCTTACCCTCGCTGCAGTTTCCCGGGGGGGTGGCCGCACTGTTGCAACATCTGGACAGCCTGGCACTTATCGCTGCTATCGCCTGGCTGTTGTCAGCTACAATCCTGGGCTTACAGGAGATGGTTCTGCTACGCTACGATGTTACCGCCAGTGACAACCTCAGGGCGCGCGCGGTTTCCACCCAGGTCAGCGTACTGGTCAAGATCGTTATGGTGCTGATTCTCATCATTGCCGCGGCGACCATGCTGATGACCTTTGATAAGGTGCGGCAGGTGGGTGTGAGTCTGCTGGCCTCGGCAGGAATTGCCGGGGTCATTATCGGTTTCGCCGCCCAGCGCAGCCTTGCTACCTTCATCGCCGGTATCCAGATCGCCATAACGCAACCGATACGGCTGGACGACGTGGTGGTCGTCGAGGGGGAATGGGGCCGAATCGAGGAGATCTCCCTTACGTATGTGGTCGTTTGCATCTGGGATTTACGACGTCTGGTGCTGCCAATCACCTACTTCCTGGAAAAACCTTTCCAGAACTGGACCAGGTTTTCTGCAGACCTTCTTGGCACGGTGACGCTTCATTGTGACTACCGGGTGCCGGTGGCGGCGGTTCGAGCTGAACTGGATCTTATTCTTGCGGGCACCGATCTCTGGGATGGCAAGGCATCCGGTCTGGTCGTCCTCGAGGCTACTGAAAAAACCGTCGTCCTGCGGGCGCTGGTCAGCGCCAAAAACTCGGGGGCGGCATGGGATCTGCGCTGCTATGTGCGTGAAATGCTGGTCGCATTCCTGCAGCGCGAACATCCTGATTGTCTGCCGCGGCTACGGGCTGAGGTGGAAATGCACTCGGACGGAATTTTATCAGATGGGTGAACGCTGCTTTTTGGAACGAAAGAAAGTAATCGAGACGTTGTAAGCGAGAGAAGTTACAGGTACGAACCATGCACAACGGGAAACGATTTCGACAAAAATTGCACCGAGTTGTCTTTCCCGCGAAATTTTCGAATCCATCCGACTTTTTACCGGGCAATAAGGTGATCTTGTTACAGAACGGAGAAGCCTATTTCCCCGCCATTGAAGCGGCGTTCGATCGGGCACGGCATGAAATTTATCTTGAAACATATATTTACGAAAATGACTCCACCGGTCGACGGATTGCGGACGCGCTGAAGCGGGCCGCCCTGCGCGGCGTAAAGGTCTATGTGCTGATCGACGGATATGGGTCAAAGGACCTGCCGAAGAGTATAATGGACCATTTGCGGACGGACGGTGTGAAGGCGCTCATCTTTCGTCCCAAGATATCCCCCTGGACGTTCCGCCGCAAGCGTCTGCGCCGGATGCACCGCAAAATTGCAGTCGTGGACCGGGAGATTGCCTTTGTCGGAGGGATCAACATTATTGATGACAGGAATCCGGCGGACGACATGCCTCCGCGCTACGATTACGCAGTAGCCGTTGAAGGGCCGTTGGTGGAAGTGATCCGCCTTTCCGCCCGGCGGCTCTGGTCCCTGGTTGCTTGGAGCCGTTTTCGCGAAGGGACTGTCCACGACGGAGCACTACCTGTTTCAACCTTTGCAGGGGGGCAGATGAACGCGGCATTCCTGGTGCGGGACAATTTCCGCCACCGCCGCGACATTGAAGCGGCATACATATGGGCAATCAAGCAGGCAAGATCGGAGATTATTCTAGCCCATGCCTATTTTCTGCCGGGGCTTGATTTTTGTCGTACGCTTGTCGATGCAGCCGGACGCGGCGTACGGGTGGTTTTGCTGCTGCAGGGGAGAGTGGAATATGTTCTCCAGCATTATGCTTCGCGTGCTCTGTACGGGACTTTTCTCGCTGCGGGAATCGAAATTTACGAATACAGCAAGGGCTTCCTGCACGCAAAAGTTGCGGTCATCGACGGACACTGGGCAACGGTGGGGTCTTCGAATATCGATCCGTTCAGCCTGCTGCTCTCACGTGAGGCGAATATTGTCGTTGATGACAAAACATTTGGCGCGGCCCTGACGCAGAGCCTGAAGCTGACCGTGGAAACCGATGCCCTGAGGATACTATCTGACAGCTGGAAACATCAGCCAGCCTGGTTACGGTTCATCTGTTGGCTCAGTTACGGGTTACTGCGCTGTATGATGGGAGTCAGTGGCTATAGCCGTGAAAAAAACCGAACCAGGAAAGAGCAAACGTATGTGCATGGAAAATGAGGGTGTTGAATTTAAAGGTTGGCGGAAGCGGCGCGCCCCCTGTAAGAGGCACGCGTATACATTTGTGCAGCCTTTAAAATAGTAGTGATGGTGGTATGCTTCATGTGTAGATATTTAGTTTTAGTCCGGAGTCTCTGGACTAAAACTATCCACATTCCTGGAGGACAGCATGCAAGCACTTTACAGCACGATATTCAGCATCGCACCATTCGTTATTGTCCCATTAGTCTGGCTTGCGAGCTGCATCAAGATAGTGAACGAGTATGAGCGTTTGGTGGTATTCACACTCGGCAAAGTGAACAAGGAGCCCAAAGGGCCTGGTCTTGTTTTCGTCTTCCGACCCTTTCAAACGGCTGTATGCATAAGTCTCCGTACCGTGGTGCTTGATGTGCCGAGTCAGGACATCATCACGCGCGACAACGTAAGTCTGAAGGTCAGTGCCGTAGTCTACTTCAAGGTAATGGATGCCAAACAAGCCATTCTCGGCGTGGAGGACTACAACTATGCCACAAGTCAGATTGCGCAAACCACGCTACGATCAATTCTCGGAGAGGTGACGCTGGACGAACTGCTGGCTGATCGCGAGAAGCTCAGCCTGAGACTCCGGGAGATTATTGATTCCTCCACCGAACCATGGGGCATCCAGGTTTCTGCTGTTGAACTCAAGAGCGTTGACCTTCCAGAACAGATTCAGCGCGCCATGGGAAAACAGGCTGAAGCCGAACGTGAAAAACGTGCCAAGGTTATTGCTGCCGAAGGCGAACTCCTGGCCAGCCGTCAGTTGCTGGAAGCCGCCAACACCCTTAGTCAGAACCCGGCCGCCATGCAGATGCGCTACCTGCAGACGCTCACCGAGATTGCAGTGGAAAAGAACAGCACCATTATTTTTCCGCTTCCTATTGAACTGATGAAGGTTTTTGAGAAACTTGGGGAAATAAAATAGTCTGACCTGTCTTCTATCCAATGAGACGTTCCCATCTCAAGCGACTGCCTGAAAAATATGTAACGAACAATAGAAAACAATGAGTTGAACCGGGAGTATCCACAACCACAATCAAAGGAGATGCGACTATGTCAAAGACTGAGAGTGAATCAACAAAAAATGAAATGCCTGTGTGGTTTATTACAGGCTGTTCGACCGGCTTCGGCCGTGAGCTTGCCATGCACTTGCTTGAGCGCGGCTATAACACCGTAGTGACTGCGCGTAATCCTGATGATGTAAGCGACCTTGCCAGGGTGCGGAATTCCTTGGTACTCAAACTGGACGTCACGGATCAGGATCAGATTGATACGGCCATCAAGACGGCCGAAGAAAAGTTCGGTCGCATCGACGTACTCGTGAATAACGCGGGTATTGGCTACTTTGGGGCCGTTGAAGAAAGTGAAGAGGAACAGGTACGCAGAATGTTCGAGATCAACGTATTTGGCCTGAGCCGGATGATTCAAGCGGTTTTGCCGGGAATGCGCAAACAGCGCAAAGGTTTCATCGTCAATTTTTCATCCATCGGAGGACTTTGTTCATTTCCGGCAGTCGGCTTCTACAACGCGACTAAATTTGCGGTAGAAGGTTTGTCTGAAGCACTCTGGCAGGAAGTGGAACCATTGGGTATTAAAGTGATGCTGGTCGAACCGAGTGGATTCCGCACCGATTGGGCCGGGCGCTCGGCAAACGAAAGTAAACAGCATATTACCGATTACGCGGCAACGGCGGGTGCCTGGCAAAGTAATGTGCGCGCAAATTCCGGCAAACAAGCAGGAGATCCGGTGCGCGCGGCACATGCGATTCTCCAGGTGGTAGAGTCCCCAAATCCGCCACACCATCTTCTTCTTGGTAATGCTGCATATGAGGCTGCAACGGCAAAACTCCAACTCCTGCATAAGGAGTTCTTTTCGTGGGAAGCTGTTTCGCGAGGAGTTGATTTTCCGAAGGCAACATAGCGTTAAACTCTATTATCCACTGCCGGGATGTAAAAAAAGATTGGGGCCACTTCGGGACTTGCGGTCCTTGTCCATCAGCATGTCCAGTGTCAGGGTGGCCAGATCGTCAGCCATTGCCTCCATCTGACTATCTTTCTCCAGGTACATCAGCTTAAGGTAACTGTTGCAGTCATCGCAGCTTTCAGCCTTAACTGCGCCGTTCGAGCCTTCCAGGATGAAGTGGTCGATGCCGTGGGTGGATTGGCAGTCGCTGCACTTGATCCGTACCATGTGCCATTGTGAGGCGCAGAGGGAGCAGGAGAGGTAACGAAGTCCCATCTCGGTTCCGCCACTGCGCACAATACCGGCAACCGGATGAGATCCGCACACCGGGCATAAACCGCCGTGTTCCAGGCGGCCAAAAGCCTGTTCTGCCAACACCGAGGCCATCTGCACCCAATAAACCTGCAAGGCTGCAGCGATGAACGGCAGTTCCTGTGGAGAAATAGTGTCCAGAGATCCTGCCAGAATACTGTCTGCCATCTTTTCTAATCCAATTTCACTTGCCTGCAACAAATTATCAATAATTGCATATACAGGTGGCGGAAGAACAGCATCTCCCATCTGCTGCAGAATCATAGTCAGTCCTTCACGCCACACGGGATCACGAGCCCATGACCGGGCAGCCAGTAACGGGATGCCATGTTCTCGGCACAAAGCCTGTTCTTTAGGATCAGGCAATGGCTGCGTGGGGAAAACATTTAAAGCCTTTTGCTGGGCTTTGGCAAGCAACGCCAGAAAGGCCAGATACTCTCCCAAGGAATGACCAGGGGAAAGGTGCCGGAATCGCTCTGCGCGACGGTTGAACAGATCCCGGCCGGGGAGGAACAGAAAACGGATCTCCCCAACCGGGTCATCAATCTGCCCCGGTTCCAGGATGCGGGTTTCGGTATTCATTTGTCTCCTCCGGTTATCTCCCGGTACCAGGCCGGGTGATGTTGCTTTGCCCAGGCTCGCCTTACCCGGCCATACAGCATGGCGCCGATACTCTCCTTGGTCCAGATGGCCAAGTAGATGTGACCCATGATCAGGGCGATCATTATTACTCCTGCTACCGAGTGCACGACAGCGGCTAAGCGAACCACGACAACCGGAAACATGAACGAAAAATAAGCACGCCAGATAACGATGCCGGACAGAATGAGCAGCACCATGCACGTCACCAGCGACCAGAACATCAGTTTCTGGCCGCCGTTCAGTTTGCCTGATTCCGGCAAATTACGTTCGTCGCCATTCACTATCTCGCGGGCGTGACTCAGCCATGCCCTGTCAGTCGGCGTCATAACGCTCAGCTTACGGAAGCGGAAAAACATGCCACCGAACAGGAAGATCATTACCACCCCGAAAAAAGGATGGAGGATGCGTGCCCACACGCCGCCGCCGAACAAATAGCTCAGAGGGTAGTAAAGGGGCTGAAAATACACTAGCCCGGACAGGGCGAGTAGAAAGAAGTTGAGGGCAACCAGCCAGTGGTTGACCCGTTCTGGAGCGGTAAACCGAAGCAATGTGCTGGAGTCATTTTTCATCTTTAAACTCCTTCTCGATCTCTTCCGAGACCTCGTTGGGACCCTTGGTCACGTAGTGAATTAAGGCGCCGACGCCGATTGCGGCCAGAGCAAGGGATGCCACCGGTTTGGCCGCACCTTTCCAGAGTTCGACCAGCGGCCCAATGGAAGGATCCTTGGGAAGACCGGAGTACAGTTCAGGTTTGTCGGCATGCTGAAGCACATAGATCACATGCGTGCCGCCGACTCCGTGCGGGTCATAAATTCCCGCCTTGGCAAACCCTCGGCTCTTCAGGTCGGCAACCCGTCCCTCAGCGTGATGGAGCATATCTACCTTGGTGCCGAACATGATGGCACCGGTGGGACATGTCTTGGCACAGGCCGGCTCCAGTCCAACGGCGACCCGATCGGAGCAGAGGGTGCATTTGTAGACCTTGCTGTCTTTTTTCGACAAGCGGGGAATATTGAACGGACAGCCGGTGATGCAGTAGCCGCAGCCGATGCAGTTTTCCTCGTGAAAATCCACGATGCCGTTACTGTACTGCACAACGGCTCCCGGCGCCGGACAGGCTTTGAGACAGCCCGGCTCGGTGCAGTGCATGCAGCCGTCCTTGCGGATCAGCCATTCCAGGCCCCGATCGGTTTCTACCTCGCTATAGCGCATCACCGTCCAGGAATTTTCGGTCAGGTCCATCGGGTTATCAAGAACGCCATGATTGGTACCGATGACGTCGCGGATGTCGTTCCACTCCATGCACGCCGCCTGGCACGCTTTGCAGCCGATGCATTTGGAGATGTCGATCAGCTTGGCCACCTCCGGTGTCTGGCGTTGGCTCGGCGAAGGTGTGGTGGTGGCGGAACGGCGGGTAATGTCAAGGGATTGCAGTGCCATGATCCACCTCCTATGCTTTCTCGATGTTGACGAGGAATGACTTGAACTCCGGTGTCTGGGTGTTCGCGTCGCCCACGAATGGGGTCAGGATATTGGCCAGGTAGCCGCTCCTGGCAACGCCCTTGAAGCCCCAGTGAATCGGGATGCCAACGTGGTGGACGGTCCTGCCGTTGACCTGGAGCGGCTTGATGCGTTTGGTTACTACCGCCACCGCCTTGATGAAGCCCCGGCTGGACCACACCTTGACTCGGTCGCCGACCTTGATCCCCTTTTCCCTGGCCAGTTCCTCGCTGATTTCCACGAACTGCTCCGGCTGCAGGATGGACGATATCATGGTGTGCTTGGTCCAGAAGTGAAAATGTTCGGTGAGGCGGTAGGTAGTGGCCGCATACGGGAACTTCTTGCTCGTACCGAAGGACTCCAGGTCGTCTTTGAACACCCGCGCCGCCGGATTGCTGATGACTTTCGGGTGCAGCGGGTTGGTGTCAATGGGGGTCTCGAATGGCTCGTAGTGCTCGGGAAATGGCCCTTCCGCCATCTTGTCCAAGGCAAACAGCCGTCCCACGCCTTCCGGCAGCATGATAAAGGGATTCATGCCGTCGCCGGGGGCGGAATCCGGCTTGAAGTCGGGGATGTCAGCGCCGCTCCACTTGCTGCCGTCCCAACTGATCAGCGTGCGCTTCGGGTCCCACGGTTTACCGGACGGGTCGCAGGAGGCGCGGTTGTACAGGATGCGCCGGTTAGCCGGCCAGGCAAAGGCCCAGTTGAGGGTGTTGCCCAGGCCCGAAGGATCGGAGTTGTCCCGCCTGGCCATCATGTTTCCCTTCTCCGTCCAGGCCCCCGAATAGATCCAGCAGCCGCAGGCGGTGGAACCGTCATCCCTGAGCTGGGCGAAACCGTCCAGCTGCTGCCCTTTCTTCAACACGACCTTGGTTGGGTCCTTCGGGTCGGCCAGGTCCGCCAGGACCGTGCCGTTGTATTCCATCGCCAGCTCTTCAGGTGAGGGCGCGTCGGTGATCCTGTAGTCCCAGGTAAGGTTGAGGATCGGATCGGGGAACGCGCCCCCTTCCTTCCGATACATGTCCCGTAACGCAAGAAAAATACCAGCCATGATGTCGGCATCGGGCTTGGCGTTTCCCGGCGGTGGGGCGCCCTTGTAGTGCCATTGCAGCCAGCGCCCGGAGTTGGTGAGCGAGCCGTTTTCCTCGGCGAAGCAGGTGGAGGGGAGTCGGATGACTTCGGTCTGGATTTTTGCCGGGTCCACGTCGTTGTATTCACCGTGGTTCTCCCAGAAGCAGGAGGTTTCCGTGGCCAGGGGATCGATCACCACCATGTACTTCAGCGTGGACATGGCTCCGATCAGCTTGGCCTTGTTGGGGATCGAAGCCAGGGGGTTGAAGCCCTGACAGAAGTAGCCGTTCAATTTGCCCTGGTGCATCAGTTCGAATACCTGGAGCACATCGTAGACCTTGTCCATCTTGGGCAGCCAGTCGAAACACCAGTTGTTGTCCCCGGTGGCAGCGGCGCCGAACCAGCTTTTCATCAGACTGACGTGAAATTTGCCGTAATTTTGCCAATAGGACATCTGGCCGGGGCGTATCGGCTTGAGGGCCCGCTTGGCGATATAGGCCCGATAGTCGGTTTCCTTTTCGCCCGGCAGGGTGAGGTAGCCCGGCAGGAGATCGGACAAGAGGCCCAGGTCGGTGAGACCCTGGATGTTGGAGTGTCCCCGCAGGGCGTTCACCCCGCCTCCCGCCATGCCCACGTTGCCCAGCAGGAGCTGCAGCATGGCTGCGGTACGGATCATCTGCGATCCCACCGAGTGCTGGGTCCACCCCAGGGCGTACAAGAAAGTCAGGGTACGGTCAGGCACCGAGGTGGTGGCAATGATCTCGCACACCTTGAGGAAGGCATCTTTGGGGGTGCCGCAGATAGTGCT
>JABBNX010000079.1 GCA_019352135.1 Pseudomonadota bacterium | reverse complement strand
CGTCGAGGTCTTTGGCAAGTTTGCAGCCGAGCATGTTTATGCGATCGAATACAATCGCTGTGTCGCGGCCAAGGATCGCACGGACGTCCCTTCGCAGCCTAGTCTAAAGAGTCAAATTGTTAAAATGCTTCCAACGCCGCTGGCGAACTCTTTGCGTGCTCTGTTGCAAGGTTTCAGGGGGAAACCGAAAACGTTGGTGCCTTTGTCCGAGCAAGTAATGGCGCAATTTTCCACGCAGGATTTTTTCTACAGCGCTTCTGGCTTGGATACTTCGTTGAGTCTAGTGGCCTGTTGCGCTTGTTCCGACGACGCACTCATCAGGGGGACACAATCATTCTTGTCAGGGGAAATTGCACGTTGAACCTCAAAGGATATCTTAAGAAAACAGTACTCTACCATCCACTCCGTTGGGTATATCATTTGCCCCGGCGGGTCTACTTTGCTCTTCACTATCGAATGGTTGAATCCTGTCATCGCTTTTCTGCAGCTTGGAGCTGCCGTAGGGGGGTAACAGATGAGAAGCGAGAGCCGGAACTGATTGTAAGCCTTACAACTATTCCTGAACGCATCGATACAATTCACTTGTGTCTTGACAGTCTGCTGCGCCAAAGCCTCAAACCGGACCGGATAATTCTTTGGCTCAGTGAGAGTAATGAGCCTGGTAGACCGATGATATCTGCGGGACAACTCCCTGCAGCTTTAACACGGCTGGTTGAACGGGGTCTTGAGATACATTGGTGCAAAGATACACGCTCCTTCAGAAAAATCATCCCAACTCTTCGTGCTTACCCTCAAGCGCTTATTGTCACTGCCGACGACGATATCTTTTATCCACGTCACTGGCTGCGGTTATTGTATGAGGCGTATCAGAACGAGCCTCACTTTATGCACTGCCATCGGGCGCATTTAATCAAATATGATCACAATGGCGTTATCTTGCCCTATCGACAGTGGGATTTTCTGGCGCCTGGGCATCAAGGTTCATCCTTAGATCTGTTCCCCACTAGTGGTGGAGGCGTGCTCTATGCCCCCGGCCACCTGCATCCAGAGGTACTTAACGAAAAAGTGTTTCTTGAGTTATGCCCAAAAGCAGATGACGTCTGGCTGAAAGCAATGTCACTTATGGCGCATGTGCCATGCAAAAAAGTTAGTAGCAATACCATTAAATACACTGAAATTAAGATATCCAATAATCTGTGTCTGTGTACTGAAAACGTTGATCAAGGAGGCAATGATCAACAGACTAAGGCAGTAGGGCAAAAATATGGAATTTATGCTGGAATTGACAAGGGACAAAAAGACAGCACAAAAAAAGAGCCCGGCGAATTTCAGGCAAATGAGGGGTCAAGTCTGTATTTGACACAAACTAACAATTCTTTGATATGACGTAAATGCTTTATTGTATCAAAGGAGAGAAAAATGGCGCAGTAATTACGCATCGAATATCCGGGTGCATCTACCTGAAACTTCAGGATGCAACGAGCGGAAGTATGTACTCAAAAGCCAACGGGACAGAGAGAAGTTTCTTGAATATCTCGCTTCAGCAGCAGACCGATATGGCGTGGTTGTTCATATATTCTGCATGATGAGCAATCAATTGCCACTTTTTGCTGGAAACGCCAGACGGAAATCTGGCGCAGATGTCACCTAAAAGGAACCTGTAAATGGGTGAAAAAACACCAATGGTATCGGTGATTATACCGACTTTTAACAGATCGCATACAATTTTAAGATCAATAGGAAGTGTGCTTTCTCAAAGCTACCAGAACTTTGAGTTGATTATTGTTGATGACGCTTCTACTGACGATACTGAATTTGTAGTGAGTGGTATAGTAGATGATAGGATTAAATACATTAGACATGAAACCAACAAGGGCGGATCAGCGGCAAGAAACACCGGCATTTCACATTCAAAAGGTAAGTATGTTGCATTTCAAGACAGCGATGACGAATGGTTCTATAATAAACTAGAGATGCAGATGGCCGTTTTTGAGAGTATGCCCCAGATTTTAGCGGTTTATAGTGGGTATCTACTTGAAAAAGACGGCGAATTAAAATACATGCCGACTGAGCAGCTATATGCGGGCAGTGGTCAAATTTTTACAAAGTTATTGCGTGGTAATTGTGTTTCAACTCAAACCCTAATTGTAAATAATGATATTCTTAAGAAGATTGGTGGCTTTGATGAGCGCCTGCCAAGGCTACAGGATTGGGAATTAGTACTACGGTTGTCTAAGGAAGTTGAGTTTCAATTTTTAGACCAGCCTTTAGTAAAAGTATATTATACTCCAGATAGCATAACCGCAAATCCATATAAGTTAATAATTGCAACGGAATATATACTTAATAAGTATGCACAAGACTTCAATAATCATTCAGCAATAAAAGCAAACCAGCTTTATATGTTAGGTTTAAAATATTTTGAATTTGGGCCAAAGAATTGCGCGATAAAAACGTTTATTAATTCTCTCACATGCGAGATTCAACCTAGGTCTGTGCTAGCTATCCTGTGCAGTTTGTTTGGGTATTCTTTTTTTGATAGATTAAGAAATATACTTAAAAAAAATATTAATTCAAATCTCTGAAGATCCACAGCTTCGGCAGATTACATCAACTGCCTGACCCCAGTATGACGCCAATCGGCATGATATTTAATAAGTGACAAAATAATGATAATCAGAATTTCAACTCTTCTTTATATTACGCTATGCACAATGCTTGTTTGGCCACCTTATATAGGTGTACGTCTTGGCATTATTTATCTCCAGCCATTTAAACTTTTACTGATTGTATTTCTTTTTCTATCAACCCTTAACTATATTACGAGACCAAATGACCTTATAGCGCGTATTCGGGCTGTTTTCTCGACCAAAGTTGGAAAGTCGGCTCTTTTATATTTACTTTTCTCATTTATCGCTACCGTTGTTTACGGTATCGACTCAGTTGCAATTAAGTTTATTGCCAATTCTGTTCTCTTGCTGCTTTTCTGTTTATTAGGGGGGTTCTTTTTTGCTCAAACCCAGTCGGCCAAATGGCCACTTACCGGATTGGCTGTAGTAGGAGGAGTGCTTGGCGTAATTGGAGTAGTTGAATATTTTACTGGGTCCAATTTATTTATGCAATTCGCAGGCTCTTCAAAAAATGAATCGGATGCTGCATTTTTGGCCGTAGCCGTCTCTGACAAGGTAAGAGGAGCATACCGATCCCAAGCCACTTTTCTTCATCCACTGGTTTTTGCACAATTTCTCTTAATTTCTGTACCTTATATTTACGTTCAATGCACAAAAACAATTGAAATGCGGTTACGCATTATCTGGTATTTTTTATTAATCGCAGCAATATCTGGCATTGTTTTTACTGGGTCACGTGCCGCTTTCGGCGTATTGCTACTTTTTATTTTATTATTTATGGTAGGGGCCACTCGATCTGGCTCCTCAAGTAGCAGTTACGCAATCAGACTGTTGGGCCCCATCATAGCAGGTGTTGTTTTGATATTATTGGTGGCGATATTGCCTGGCATCGTAAAGGCTAAATTAGAAGGCTCTTCAGATTTAGAGACATCCAGCACAGTGGCAAGACTCATTATGCTTGAACGTACTGTCGACGCAATGCATGAGCGTCCTTTATGGGGTTGGGGGCCAGGTACTGCAATAATTAAGGCTGGGATAGGCAATGAGGCTGGAGGGACCATAGACTGTTTTCATATGACCACTGGAATTGAACGAGGCCTGCCTGCCCTTTTATTGTTAATTCTGCTACAGCTAACAGTAGTTTGGTGCGGGTTTAAGCGGTGGCTTATCACTTTTGGCCCAGACCGACTTCTTGTAGGCGCAAATACTGCCTCGTTACTTGGTTTTTTTCTGGTCACAGTTATCCTTTCCATTGACTATCTTATGCCGCTGGCCTTTTTTCTCATTGGGATACAAGCTTCCTTAGTACAGGGCCCTGTAAAAACCAACAACAAACATAGCCTTACTTGAGTGGAAATTAATCCTTGAACACCCATAATAGTTAACAAACACAAAGGAAGTAGTATGAAGACAGCTGTAGTTACCATTAATTACAACAATGTTGATGATACCGTGTGTTGTATAAAGAGTCTCGTAAAACACTCACCTGATGCTTTTGTGGTTGTTGTCGATAATGCATCCCAAAAAAACAATGTTGAAGCGGTCGTAAAATATGCACCAAATAATATTAAAGTGTTAAAACTTAAAAAAAACCTTGGCTTTGGCAGAGGAAATAATGCTGGAATAAAGTGGGCGTTAGATAACTTGAATTCCGAGTATATTTTACTAATAAACAACGATACAGAAGTTGAAAGCGATGTAATCGGTTTAATGGAATCCTATATGGATGCTCATCCAGAGTATTCAGGGTGCTCTCCCCGTATTGTTTATGCACATGACCCGGATATGCTTTGGTACGGTGGGGGTGAGCTGAAGTGGAGAACAAACGGTGCCATATCATGGAATATAAATAAAAAGTACGATGGCAATGTTGTGCCGGAAGAGGTCACTTTTATTACGGGATGTGTCATGATGATAAGACGTGCATCTCTTGAAATAATAGGAGGCTTTGATCCACGATATTTTATGTACGCAGAAGATATTGAGTTGTGCGCAAGACTACAGAAATATCAATACAAACTCGTATACCTGCCTGAAATTGTCGTGCTTCATAGATCGCATGGTAGCCTTAGATCGCAGGCAATTCCTTTTGTAGATCCAGAATCCCCAGAGAATCCAAAGTTACCTTTTTATTTAGAAAATAGTATGTGCAATATTCTCCTTAATTTGGATTCCTATGGCAGTGGATCTGAAAAGATTATGGGGATGATATATCTGTTCCTTAAATGGGGGATAAAAAAGTCATTAATCTATCTAGCCCACGGAAGAGTTGACGGGGTTTATGCCATACTAAAAGGCGGGAATAATTTTCTTAAACTTCGAAAAAAACAGTTTATTGATGAGCTAAATAGCAAGAACACATTTGAGTACAATTAATAAAACGGCTTATTAGTCTAAATCTACAGATGCCATTCATAAATACAATTAGGTTCTTCAGGCATTTTTTTAAATGGTAACTTTCAGAAATCCAGGAGATTGTTATTAAAGTTTTACTCGTACATAAGTTCTTTCATCTAACCGGTGGCGCAGAAGTTTTCTTTTTCGAAACGGGGAGGGTTCTTGAAGAACACGGCCACAAAGTTGCCTATTTTTCAACTCATTCCCAGAAGAACAAACCAACCCCATTCACCCGGTATTTCGTGAATGCTCCAAACTTCAAACAAGGTAACCCCCTAAAACGTATTTTTGCCATTGGCAACATTATCTATTCACGTTCCACTAAAAAGAATTTCGAGAGGCTGTTAGACGACTTCAAGCCTGATATCGTCCATGTCTTTGCCATGTTCACACACCTTTCCCCCTCTCTACTCGATGCGTGCCGCGAAAAGAATGTTCCGGTAGTCATGTCGTGCAATGATTACAAGCATATCTGTCCCAATTACAAACTTTACCACCACGGCAAACTGTGTGAAGCTTGCAAAGGCGGCAGATACTATAACTCTGTACTGAATAAGTGCTGCCAAGAGTCCATGGCATTTAGTCTTGCCAGTTGCCTTGAATCAGCAGCTCATTACTCCATGGATATAATCAGAAAGAATGTCCATACATTCCTGTTTGCCGGCGAGTTCATGGCAAGAAAGACTGAAGAGTTCTGGGGAAAAAACTCCTTCAGATGGGCAAAACTGCTTAACCCTTTTGACAGCACAAAATATGCAACCTCCACTGAATATTCCGACTACCTTCTTTTTTTCGGACGATTGATCGAAGAAAAAGGGGTCGATATTCTGCTAAAAGCCATGAAGTATGCTCCAAATACTCGTCTTGTGCTGGTAGGTGACGGACCTCAATTTCATAGTCTGCAGAAACTTTCTAAAGAATTGAATCTCAAAAACGTGGAATTTGCTGGTCCCAAATGGGGCGATGAACTAGACCAATTGCTCAAGTATACGCGTTTTGTCGTGATTCCATCTATCTGGCATGAGAATTTCCCTTATGTCATTGTGCAGTCTTTTGCCATGGGTAAGGCAGTAATTGGTACAGATCGCGGCGGCATACCTGAGCTGATCGTTGACGGAGAATTCGGATATATCTATCCGGCCGATGAACCGAAGGCGCTAGCTGAAAAGATCAATTTTCTCTGGACAAATCCTCAATTGGCTGTAGATATGGGCATGAAGGCTAAAATTTATGCGGATAGCGTATTTAACGATAAGGTTTTCTATGAAACTTTGATGGATATCTACAAGGAAGCTATTAGATGAAAGTTCTTGTTTTTGGCGGTAATGGTTTCATCGGCTCTCATCTTGTGGATGAACTGCTGGCGTCCGGATATTCAGTGAGGATTTTTGACCGTTTTCCAGAGAAATTCCGTCCGCCGCTTGTTGGTGTAGACATAATGTCCGCCAGTAGAATAAAAAAAGGACTCGCCCCTTGCTAACGTGGGTTACGCTGTCGGAATAAACCCAACGGCGCAGAGCCACAACCAAGGAGGCGAGTCATGAAGAATGTTAGCATATTTGTTGGTCTCGATGTACATAAAGAATCCATTGACATTGCATTAGTCGAAGATGATCGAAACTCAGCGGTTCGTTACTATGGCACGATTGGTGGTGACCTTGTCGATCTGGAAAAAGCTGTTAAGAGGATCAAAAAGGCACATCCAGAATCTTCCTTACATTTCGTCTATGAAGCTGGTCCTTGTGGCTACGGCATCTATCGGTATCTGACAAAGGCTGGGCACGAGTGCATGGTTGTTGCCCCGTCAATGATACCAAAGCGCAGCGGTAACCGGATCAAAACTGACCGTCGTGATTCTATAATGCTTGCCAGCTTACATCGTGCAGGAGAACTCGCGCCGGTCTATGTTCCCAGAGAAGAAGATGAGGCTATGCGTGATCTGGTCAGGGCTCGTCAGGATGCCGTAAAAGCCGGGCGTGTATCCAAACAGCAACTCAAGGGTTTTCTCCTCCGGCACGGCATTAAATTCAATGGGAAGGGCGATTGGAAGCAAACTCACATGGTTTGGCTTGCTGGACTGGCAATGCCAATCCCGGCGCAACAAATCGTCCTTCAGGAATATATCAACACCGTTAAAGACTGTACGGGACGGATAGCCCGACTCACATCTCAGATTCAGGAAGTTCTCCCTTCGTGGGAACTGGCTCCTGTTGTTAGGGCATTACAGGCAATGCGTGGTGTTTCATTGCAGGTATCAGTAACAACAGTAGCCGAACTTGGTGACTTAAAGCGCTTTGATAACCCGCGCAAGTTGATGAGCTACCTTGGCCTTGTTCCTTCCGAACATTCCAGCGGGGGCAGCCGGAGAACCGGAAGCATAACCAAGGCTGGCAATGGTCATGTAAGGAAAGCCCTCGTCGAAGCTGCTCAGACATACCGGCTCAAAGCCCGAATCGGCAAGGAATTACTTGCTCGCCAAGAGGGGCTACCAAAGCAGATTTGCGATATTGCCTGGAAAGCTCAGGTCAGACTCTGTAGCCGTTTCCGCAAAATGGAAGCCAGAGGTAAAAAACACCAGACCATCATCTGTGCCATTGCCAGAGAGCTCTGCGCCTTCATGTGGGCAATTGCCAAAGAAGTTAAACCCATAACGGCGTGTAATTAGAAAGAACAAAAAACGCAACAACAGGAGCAAGACACGCAATTAACGCACAAGACTTCCAGGGCATAAACAGAGATGTAACCGCGGTCGGAGAACCCTCGATTAATCTATGGGACAGACATCAGTCAAATTCCCGCTTTTAGACCGAGGCAGCTCCACGACGAAACCAAGTCATGCGGTAATCAACCCGCGAATATCAGAGTGAACAACCGTCGAGTATCAGGTTGCCTCTCTGTTTATATCCTGGAAACATAAAGCAAAAACAAACAGCGAAAACCGGTGTTGAGGGACTACTCTTTCCTATTGACTACTGGCGGACATATCAGATTACCGCTCCGGTCAGTTTGGTGATGCATTCAGCATGGCTGAAGCTCTGCAAGGAGTGGAGATCGTTTATCACCTAATCAGCACTACTGTGCCGGGGACATCAAACCTGAACCCTGTTGTTGATATCAACGATAACCTTGTTGCAACCGTTGTGCTGCTGGATCAGATGATAAAAATGGGCGTAAAACGAATTGTCTACCTTTCGTCAGGTGGAACTGTTTATGGCAAACCGCATAAAGTGCCTATCGCTGAAGAACATCCCCTTAACCCAATTTGCTCCTACGGAGTAGTGAAGGTTGCCATAGAAAACTATTTGCATATGTATCAGGAGCTTTACGGGTTGCGACCTACAATAATTCGTCCTTCAAACCCTTTCGGTCCACGCCAGGGACATGAAGGCGTTCAAGGCGTAATCGCCACTTTTATAGCAAAAATATTTCTGAATCAATCCCTCAACGTCTGGGGAGATGGCTCAGTCATTCGAGATTATATGTATGTTACCGACTTGGCACGTCTGTGCATTGTTGCAGGAGAAGAAAATCACACCGGTGTTTTCAATGCGGGAAGCGGACAAGGAATTTCAATTTCCTCTATCATTAAACAACTAGAAGTTATATCCGGTAAAAAACCGTCGGTTTCATACGAACCAGGTCGCAATTTTGATGTTAAAGAAATGGTTTTGGATATCAATCATACAAAGAACATTACAGGATGGTGTCCAACCGTAGACCTTACCAATGGACTCCTGAAACACTGGAATTGGTACACTTCATTACCTCAACATTTCTAAGCTGAAACTTACGGAGATTAATTGTGGAAGCCTGTTTAATCGTAACATATCGCTGTAACGCAAAATGCCATATGTGCAATACTTGGCAATTTCCAACTGATCCGGAAAAAGAGATTGGGCCGGATATTGTTGCAAAGTTACCTTCCGGCCTGAAATTCATTAACATCACCGGCGGTGAGCCGTTTCTCCGTGACGACCTCGATTCGATCATCGCCACCGTGCTTCCCAAAACCGAACGCCTCGTCATCTCCTCGAATGGCTATTACACAGATAAAATGCTCGACCTGGCAAAAAAATTCCCGACCATCGGAGTGCGCATATCCATCGAAGGATTGCCGGAAGCGAATGATCGATTGCGAGGAATCCCTGACGGCTTTGATCATGGCCTCAGAAGTTTACTTGGTCTTCGGGCACTAGGTGTCAAAGATATCGGTTTCGGCATGACGGTCTCCGACGTCAATGCCAAGGACATGATAGAACTCTACCGTCTGGCAGACTCTATGGGATTGGAGTTTGCAACTGCATCAACCCACAATTCCTACTATTTCCACAAGACCGACAACACGTTCAAAGATCCGGAGATGGTGGCCAGTGAATTCGAAAAGATTTCGTGCGAACTGCTCAAGTCTAAAAAAATTAAGAGCTGGTTTCGGGCCTATTTCAATCACGGCATGGCCAACTACGTGCGGGGCGGCAAGCGGCTGTTACCCTGCGAAGTGGGTACTGACATGGTTTTCATCGATCCCTATGGCAAGGTAATGCCATGCAACGGCATGGATATGGAAATGCCTATGGGAGACCTGACAACACACTCTTTCGAAGAGATCTGGACCAGTGACCAAGCGACAAAAGTGCGTGCCGCAGTAAAAACCTGCGACAAGAACTGCTGGATGATCGGCAGTGTTGCACCAGCCATGAAGAAAGACATCATGACACCCATTAGGTGGATTATCCGGCAGAAACTTGGGAAAGGAAATAACTGCGACTGTGGCGAATAGACATCTCCGTATAGCTGTTCTCGGCACCCGCGGTATTCCCGGTGTCATGGGAGGTGTAGAGACCCACTGTCAGGAGTTGTTTCCACGCCTCGTTGCTCGTGGTCATCAGGTTACACTATTTGGACGAGCCCCCTATCTTGAAACAAAAGCCCCTTATGAGTATCGTGGTATCAAAGTAATTCCTCTCTGGGCTCCCAAAAAGAAAAGTCAGGAAGCCATCTTGCAGACTTTTCTGGGAGTCCTGCACGTTGTCAAACATCGCAACCGGTTTGACCTGCTCCATATTCATGCCATTGGCCCTGCCCTGCTTGTTCCCATCGCAAAGATTTTTGGCATCCCTGTCGTTATGACCCACCATGGTCCCGATTATGATCGTCAGAAGTGGGGGCGTTTGGCCAAGTCTGTCCTGCGTATGGGAGAATCATTTGGTTGCCGATGTGCTGATGCAGTCATTACTGTATCCCGCCATATTGCCTCGCTTGTGGGATCTCAATTTCATCGCAATGCTACGTATATTCCCAATGGGGTCAATCTACCTGTAATGGTGCCTCCGGGAGCTATGGTTACCCAACACCAGCTTGTGCCAAATAAATATGTACTTTCAGTAGGGCGTTTTGTCCCTGAAAAAGGATTTCATGACCTATTGAAGGCATTTTCAGCCTGTAATACAGATTGGAAGCTTGTGATTGCCGGTGATACAGATCATGAGGATGATTACAGCCGTGGGCTGAAACAGCAGGCGGCTCGAGATTCTCGTGTTTTGTTAACTGGTTTCATCCGTGGTAGTGAGCTTGCTGAAGTTTTCTCGAACGCAGGTCTTTTTGTGCTGCCGTCGTATCATGAAGGATTGCCCATCGCACTGCTTGAAGCGGTCAGTTATAACCTGCCGATTCTCGCAAGCGATATCCCCGCTAATTTGGAGCTTGCCGATGCAAGTGAGACATTTCCGGTTGGTGATGTAGCTGTTTTGTCCGGGAGGCTTGAACAACTGACTACAGCTGGTTCAACAAAAGCTGCTGCGCGACATCGGATAGAACATGAATTTAACTGGGATGTTATTGCAGCTGCGACTGAGAAGGTTTATTGCGACGTTATGGGGTATAAAAGGCAATCAGTGAACTGACCGTCAGGGGGAGAACAAGATGATGATATCTGGGAAAAAATACAGTTATGTAGTGCTACTGGTTGTTTCTATCACGATCTTTTTTGTGGCTCTATGCAGTACCTCAATGGGTGCCGCCAGTCAGAACTACTATGTCTCCACCACGACTGGTAATGATAATAATAATGGCCTGACGCTGCAGACTCCATGGCGCACTCTTTCCAAAGTAAACGGCGCAGTTTTGCGGCCAGGTGACAAAGTGCTTTTTAAACGTGGCGATGAGTGGCGTGGTCAGTTAGTGCCCAAGAGCGGTTCCGCTGGGGCTCCCATAACCTACGGTGCATATGGTTCTGGTACTAAACCACTTTTGCTTGGCTCGGTTAGTCGTAATAATACACAGGTCTGGCAGTATGAGGGTAGCAACATATGGGCCACGATAAAACCTGCTTTTCGAGATGATAAAACACAGGCTGATTTCCTCTCTAGGCCATGGACGCTTTCTGCTGAAGCTGGCGCACAGTCACGCATGACATCGCTTGAAGGTAATGGCAAATATACACTTAAAATAACTTCTGTAATTTCAGGTACTGCTCCAAACCACATTCAATTATACAACCATGGGCTTTTCATAAGAGATGGAGATTATTTTGTGTTTACGTTCCGTGCACGAGGGACTAAACCATTTACAATTCACAACATCAAACTTATCAAGCAATCGGCACCGTGGACTACGTATGGAGATGGAGGGCAAACGAATTTAAAAATTACTTCAGATTGGACCGACTACTCTATGCGCTTCAAAGCATCGCAAACGGCTCCGGATGGACGTATCACGATCTATTTAGGAGGTGCGGTGCCTCCTGAATCAGAGTTTTACTTCCAACCTGTCGAGTGGAAGAAGGTTGAGAGTGTGAACCCAGAAGTGCTGTCGCTTGATGTTGGCAACATTATTTTTGATCATGGCAAGTCAGTTGGCATAAAGAAGTGGAAACAAGATGATCTTAAACGTCAGGGTGACTTTTGGTACAACGCAGACACATGGCAAGTTAAACTGAATTCAGAAAAAAATCCAGCAGAATGGTACAAGAGCATAGAATTGGCTCTTGCTCGTACTATTGTTAAACAAGGAGGCAAGAGCTACATCGTGTATGAAAACCTTGCACTGCAGTATGGTGCAGCTCACGGGATTGGAGGTGGTGATACTCATCATATTGTAATTCGGGATTGCGACATTTCCTGGATCGGTGGTGGGCATCAATTTACGAGAGCAAATGGTGCTCCAGTGCGGTTCGGAAATGGAATCGAGTTTTGGTCCAATGCACACGACAACCTCGTTGAAGACTGCCGCATCTGGGAAATCTACGATGCTGCGATGACTAACCAAGGCAGCGATGTTAATGTTCAATCAGATATCACCTATCGTAACAATGTTATTTGGAACTCTGAATATTCTTTTGAATACTGGAACGGCCCACATGGATCGAAGACGCAAAATATCCGTTTTGAACACAATACTTGTGTTAATGCCGGATTTGGCTGGGGACATGCACAGCGATCAATTCCCAATGGTCACCATCTCATGTTCTTTACAAACCAAGCAAAAACGGACGAATTCAACGTGAGGGATAATATCTTCTATAATGCGACGGAAAGCCTATTATCGATGAGTAATAATTGGACTGCAGCACTGACCATGGATAACAATAGCTGGTTTCAATCACGCGGAGACCTCATTAGATTCCTGAAGGCTTCCTATGGTTCAAATCAATTTACCCAATTTCAAGAACAAGCTAATCAGGATAAACACTCGATGTTTGCTGACCCAAAGTTTGTTGACATTAATAAACTTGATTTCCGTTTGTCAGCCAACAGCCCCGTACGAAGTCTGTCTATAGATGGAGGGCCGGTAGGGTCGCTAAAGCGACTTCAGAAGTAGACAGCTATTTTTGCAAGCCATTTCACAAAGGTGTTGAAAAATACTTTTGTGGAATGCAGACACAAATAGACAAAACCGGAAATTTCCGCCAGTTCAGGTGTTGGTTTCTGGGTTTGTTTATTTTGCATGATTGCAAAATGTCCATTATTAATTGACCACGTCAACCACATACGGCACTGAAAAACCTGACGCCAAATAGAGTATGCTGACCAGTTTCAAGAAGCTGGGAATATCTAATTCTGCCGTTCAGTAAACCACCGGCTTTGCCGGTGTGACTATAAAAGGCTATGCCGTTCCGGCGTATTCTGTAACATTTCCTCCTGAGGAAAGCCCTGAAGGGAATCGACAGGAGGAAACGCCATGCGAGAGTGGCAAAGTTTATCCCATGTTAAGTGGGAGTGCAAAAATCATGTTGTAATAGTGCCGAAGTATCGGAAACGTGTGTTATATGGTCGCGTCAAGAGAGACGTTGGCAAAATCATACGTCAGTTATCTGGTGCTGAGTGTTCCGCCAAAGCTTAGCATTGCCATGGTGTTGGGTTACCTGAAAGGCAAGTCAGCGATCCACATTCACCGTCAGTTGGAAGGTGTAAACCGTGGATTCACCGGAAAACACTTTTGGTCACGTGTCTACTGTGTCAGCACAATTGGATTGGACGAAGAAAACATCCGAGCATATGTAAGAAATCAAGAACATCTTGAAAAGCAAGAGGAACTGGACTTCACCCAAAATACCTATCCCCTTTTAGGACTTTCCTCAAGTCACCCGCTATGCGGGTGGTCATGACTTAATGGGGTCAACTTTTGGGTGGGGCTCAGTCAAAATTCATAACTCCCCCCAGACATATTCCAGGGGGAGTTATGAATACTTAGGCCCTACTGTAAATAGAAAATGTTACTTGCTTGTTGTTCATAGTTTACCGTTGATCCTACAACTCTCACATGAACTATAATCTGATGTTTTCCAGTAACAGATGAATTCAATGTCCATGTTGGCGTAGTGGAGTAATTCTGTACGACCGTGAATGCTCCGTTATTGACACTATCAAAGAACTGGTATTCATAGGAGCCAGATCCACCAGAGCCAGCTGCGGTAAAAACCACTGGTGTATTTACAATCTGCGGGCTGACTTTGTCAGCGGTTAACGTTACACCAGTGGCAGGTGGTGGAGGAGCAACAGTTATCGAATAAATGATACTTGCTTGTTGTTCATAGTTTGCCGTTGATCCTACAACTCTTACATGAACAATAATCTGATGCTTTCCAGTAACAGATGTATTTAATGTCCATGTTGGCGTTGTGGAGTAATTCTGTACGACGGTAAATGCTCCGCCATTAACACTATCATAGAACCGGTATTCATAGATCCCGGATCCACCAGAGCCAGCTGCGGTAAAAACCACTGGTGTATTTACAATCTGCGGGCTGACTTTGTCAGCGGTTAACGTTACACCAGTGGCAGGTGGTGGAGGAGCAACAGTTATCGAATAAATGATACTTGCTTGTTGTTCATAGTTTGCCGTTGATCCTACAACTCTTACATGAACAATAATCTGGTGTTTTCCAGTAACAGATGTATTCAATGTCCATGTTGGCGTTGTGGAGTAATTCTGTACGACGGTAAATGGTCCGCCATTAACGCTATCAAAGAACCGATATTCATAAGGGCTGGATCCGCCAGAGCCTGCTGCAGTAAAGACCACTGGTGTATTTACAATCTGCGGGCTGACTTTGTCAGCGGTTAACGTTACACCAGTGGCAGGTAGAAAATTAACGTTAATTGTCGTTGTCGCCGTCCCAACTCCCCCATTCGAATCCGTCACCTGAAGCGTCATCGTATGAACACCAACTCCGAGAACCGCCTTAAGGGTGGTGTAAGAAATAGTCGGATTCGCGGTGAAGTAATCGTATGCTCCGGCATTATCTACGTTCCAGGCATACGTGAGCGGAGCAGTATTGCAGGCATCCAGCGTATCCGTACCTGAACCTGCCAATGTCACACTGCCGCCGGGAACAACCGTGTACGGTCCACCAGGGATCGCAATCGGGTTGTTATTAATAACAACCACGTTCTGGGTGACCTGAGCGACTTCACCGGTATTGCTGTTGATTACACCCAATGTAACCGGATAGGTTCCAATAGGAAGCGTGATATTGGTGACGTTTTGCGTCGAATAGTTGATGCCCTGAATCAACCAGCTATAGCCGGTAATCGATCCGGTTGCTGCGGTAGATGTGCTGTTGAAGGCAATGGTGTTACAGAAACCGATACTGCCGCTGGCCGGTGTCGTGGTGAAGCTGGCCGTGAGTGCCCCAGTGACGACCACATTGATCGGTGCTGACACCGCCACGCCACCGAGGCTGTCGGTGACTTTGGCTGTGATGGTGTGAGTACCAGCTGTGACGCCGGTCCAGGTATAGCTGTAAGGAGCTGTGTTTGGTGTCGGGTCAACGCCGACCAGATTTGCGCCTTCATAGAAGGCTATCTGCGCGATGGTTGCGCCGCTTGGCAGTCCGCCGGTGAGGGTGGCGGTCAGAGTGACCGAGGCGGGGGCAGCTAACGTACCCGAGGCGGCAACAGACACTGACAGCGAGCTGGCCAGGCCGGTGAAGGTGGAGCCTGCGGCATTAAATGCCTCTACCTTGTAGACCGCACCGGCTGCCGGATTGGTAACGGTGTAGCTGGTGCTGTTGGCCAACAGGTTGGCACTGTTCAGCTTGGTGAAGGTTGCGCCACCATCGGTTGAACTATATACGTTGTAGCCAACCTCATTGGCAGGGTTGCCGTAGGTGGCAAGAGAAACATAATCGACCGGTGTCGGGTCGTTCCACGTTACCGTAACGGCTCCATTGGCTGATGACGTTTTGGCGCTAAAGGCCGGCGGCATCATGGCGTCGTATTTCAGTACGATCGGCCGCATCATGTCCATCTCCTCTACCTCGCAAAGACAGTGCGAGGAA
>JABBNX010000078.1 GCA_019352135.1 Pseudomonadota bacterium | reverse complement strand
AACTGGAAAATCACCTTGGCGGCGATTAGAACCAAACTGGAAAATAAGTTTGGCGTCGGAGGTGGCAAATTAACTTGGCGCTAACACCTCACAAACTGGAAAATTACCATGGCGCTCGACAAATTACTGAATATACTTTTGCAAGAGGCTCATTTCTTAGTAATTTCTGCTCTACCACAGACAAGTGCATCTATGCTAAGATCTTGCATCAAATGTTGGTTTGGCATATATCCTGCCGTAATTTCTGTTTGTCTAGGGTGGCTGGATCGTCACACATCATTTGTACACCTTCGATTTAACTGTAAATTTCGAAAAAACGAGGCACAACTTCGCTGTTAAGGCTATTCTGCACGCTAAACAAAGTCGCAATCCACTACGAAATTTAATTGTGCAGAATTGAATTACAAGATTGAGCAGCGTATTAGAGTAACTCATGGGAGGGAAAACAATGATTCTGAAAGATGTGTCGCTGCTGAAACAACTCTGCTACATCAACGGCCAGTGGCTTGCTGCTGACAGCCGCCAGGCTATTAACGTCACCAACCCGGCCACCGGTGGAATCATCGGTACTATTCCCAAAATGGGTCTCAATGAAACCCGCCGCGCTATTGAGGCTGCCAGCGCCGCCTGGCCTGCCTGGCGGGCAAAGACCGGCAAGGAGCGGGCTGTGATCCTGCGGCGCTGGTTTGATTTGATGATGGAGAATCAGGAAGATCTGGCTATGATCATGACTGTCGAACAGGGCAAGCCACTGGCCGAATCCCGTGGTGAAATTTCCTATGCCGCCTCTTTCATTGAGTGGTTTGCCGAAGAGGGGAAACGGATCTACGGAGACACCATACCGGCCCATGCCCGTGATAAAAGGATCGTGGTCATCAAAGAACCGATCGGTGTCTGCGCTGCCATAACCCCCTGGAACTTTCCCGCTGCCATGATCACCCGCAAAGCTGGCCCGGCCTTGGCTGCCGGCTGCACCATGGTGGTCAAACCGGCCACCGCCACCCCTTATTCTGCCCTTGCTCTTGCCGAGTTGGGGGAACGGGCAGGTATCCCGGCCGGGGTGTTCAGTGTCATTACCGGATCGTCCGGTGAAATCGGCACCGAGATGACCTCCAATCCGATCATTCGCAAACTGACCTTTACCGGATCTACGGAAGTCGGAAAGCAGCTGACCGCCCAGTGCGCCGGAACCATGAAGAAGGTATCCATGGAACTGGGTGGCAATGCACCGTTCATTGTCTTTGATGATGCCGACCTGGATGCCGCCGTGGAAGGGGCTGTTGCCTCCAAATACCGCAATGCCGGCCAAACCTGTGTCTGTACCAACAGGCTGCTGGTGCAGGCGGGCGTATATGACCTCTTTGCAGAAAAACTGGCAACTGCCGTGGCAAAGATGCCGGTGGGCAACGGTCTTGATGCTGCCGTCCAGCAGGGCCCGCTCATTGATGAGGCGTCGGTGCAGAAAGTGGAGGAACATATCAATGATGCCGTCAGCAAAGGTGCCAGGATCACCTTGGGTGGCAAGCGCCATGAACGAGGCGGCACATTTTTTCAACCCACCATTATCTGTGATGTCACACCCCAGATGCTGGTTGCCAGGGAAGAAACGTTTGGGCCGGTTGCGCCGTTATTCAAGTTCGCCACCGACGAAGAGGCGGTGGCGATGGCCAACGATACGGAATTCGGACTGGCTTCCTACTTCTATACCCGCGATATCGGCCGGGTCTGGCGTGTTGCCGAAGCCTTGGAATACGGTATGGTGGGAATCAACACCGGCTTGATTTCCACCGAGATTGCTCCATTTGGTGGAGTTAAGGAATCTGGTATTGGCAGGGAAGGTTCCAAATATGGTATCGAGGAGTTTGTTGAAGTAAAATATCTCTGCATGGGTGGAATCTGAGCCTGCACGATCATAAGGAACAGCTGCCATGAATATTGATATCCCCGGTTTTGGAACACTTGCCCTGAAGCATCTGGTGCTTGACTATAACGGCACCATTGCCCGCGACGGCAAGCTTTTGTCCAATATGGACAAGACACTTGAAGAACTTGCCGGGCATTTTTCCATACACGTGCTGACAGCAGACACGTGCGGCACGGCAGAACAGGAACTGGCGGGATTGCCCTGCACTGTCAGGATACTTTCCGGTGATCAGGTCGCCGAACAGAAGGAGCTGTACGTTAACTCGCTGGGCGCTGAACAGGTAGTCTGTGTCGGTAACGGTTCCAATGATCGCTTGATGTTGAAAGCGGCCCGGCTTGGTGTTGCTGTTCTTGAAGGGGAGGGCGGGGCACTGGGTGCCATCCAGCATGCCGATATTGTTGCCAGGAGTATCTATGACGCCATGGGCCTGCTGCTTGCACCACAGCGGATTGTCGCTACTCTCCGCAGCTGAGTATGTAACGGATAACCAGGGCGGGTCGTCATCCATGGAAACATTCCTGCGATTAAAGGCGGCTATACCACCACCATGAATCACTGCATCCCTCCTCTCGTTTTAGAGGAGGGATTTTTTATAAGATCGCTCGGTTCTAAAAAGCGTTTTTCGCACATATATTTTCATACATCGGCACGCTACGTATAAGTTTTATATACAGCATTGTTTATATCTATAACATCAGTATGTTATGTATTAAAAACCTCGTTTTCCGTAATTCATACTCTGCCCGATGTATTCAGATCGTATACAGTATGAACCTCTTAAACCACGCTAGTCACTACATTCCCACAGATAAAACATCAACAACAATAATCAGTTGAAGCCATAATTTCCTGTGTTGAAAATGCTGGCACGGTGCATGCTATAACCCGAATAAGTATTTGAATATATTATACGGGGCACTCAGGGATTCTGTCATGAAATCAACGATTCTGAAAATTTTGATCCCGATGTTTGTCGGAAGTGCTGTCCCGGCTTTTGCCGCGGTAAGTAGGCCCCTACATGGCGGCGGTGTGATGATCTGGCTCTTTATCGGCTTTGGCGTGATGGTTCTGCTGTTTCAGACGGCACCAGCCATTGTGATGTTCTTTTCCATGCTGAGGGGGATGTTTTCAAGCACTTCTCTTGAAGCATCTTTTTCCCCGCATAAGAGTAAGAGAGGCAAATAGCCTGTCAACCTAACCGGAGTGAACATAGACTCCCTACAGGAATAAAGGTGACAGATATGCAAGGTGTATTAATAGCTGATGAAAATGTTGAATCGCGGAAGGTTTTGGCTGACCTCTGTATTGAGGCTGGTTACAACGTAATGGTTACCACCTCGGCAGCTAATGTGCTGCATGGGATACTGAAAAAATCGGCACAGGTAGTCCTGTTAAGCGGTGAATTTGATGAGTTGGCTGCCGCAGAGCTGATTCCGCTCCTGAAAAAATGCAGTCGCGACCTGACAATTATTCTTGTCTCGGATGAAACCTCGCTACCTACCATCCGCAAGATGCGGAAGGAAGGAATTTTCTACCACTCGTTAAAGCCGATAGATCCGGCAGATCGTGAAGAGTTACGCCAGGTCGTTGCTTGTGCCTTTGAAAACCTGAAGAGCTCATAAACAGTCGGCAGACTGCCGACATAGAAAAAGGAGGATAGATTCATGACGGAGATATTTAGTGCAGTTGGGTATACTAAGTCAATTCACACACTGGTGGATTTTTACCAGTACATCAAAGCTGTTGAATATCTGATCTGTGTCGCTTTCTTTGTGAGCTTTCCGATGTTCTTCAGGTATCTTCATAAATCGCAGCCTGAGACAGAGAAAGCCTCTCGCTAGGATTTATTCTTGTCCACATTTACCGGTATCCCCACAGCGGGTGCCGGCCATCTATTTATCAAGGAGAGGGCTATGCATGCAGTAAAACGACAGTTGGTTATGGCGCTAATGGGAGCCTTGGTGCTTCTGGTATCCAATGTCTGCTTTGGTACCAGCATCCCGGACAAAATCACCATCAATTCGATTCAGAAGTATTACGACGGAGTCAGCTTTAATCATGCCGCGCATATCAACAATCTGAAAGATTGCGGGCTCTGCCACCACCATACCACCGGCGCTCAGGTCTCTGACCCCAATTGTATCCGCTGTCACAAAAACAGTGGCGCTCAAGCGGTTGTGAGCTGTAAGGGATGCCACGCCGCCGAGCCATTTACACCGGAAGCGTTGAAGCGCCAGAAAGATCAGTTTCCGCCGATTTACCACATGGACAAGGTGGGGCTGAAAGGATCCTATCACTTGGGTTGCCTTGGTTGCCACAAGAAGATGGGTGGCCCCACCGGTTGCCAGGACTGCCATAAGCGGAATGTGAGTGGTGACGTAATCTTCCATTCAAACATATATGCTCCAAAAACAACAGCTGAACCAAAACAATCGCATCATTGAAATAATATCCACGGGAAGGAGAACGTGTACCATGATTGATCGTCGAGATTTTCTGAAAGGATGTCTGGCCTGCGGTGTGACTGCTGCCTCCATCGGCGTTGTTGGTAAAAACGCTTTAGCAGCAGGCTCATTTGAAGGGTACCCGGATGCTATGGGGGTCCTGGTTGACTTGACCCGCTGTGTCGGCTGCCGTAGTTGCGAGGCTGCCTGTAACAATGAGCAAAAATTGCCTGATCCGGATCTGCCGTTTGATGACCAATCCGTCTTCAAGGAAGAGCGTCGCACCACGGCCAAAGCCTACACTGTCGTCAATAAATATGAGGTTGCCGATAAGGATACTCTGTTTCGCAAGATGCAGTGCAACCACTGTAATGAGCCGGCCTGTCTCACCTCTTGTTTCGTCAATGCCTACACCAAGACCAAAGAAGGGGCAGTCATATACAATTCAAAGGTCTGCGTCGGCTGTCGTAATTGCATGATCGCCTGTCCCTTCAATATCCCGGCATACAGTTATTCCAGCCCCACCAACCCATTGATTAAGAAGTGCATCTTCTGTTATGAAACCAGGCTTAAGAATGGCAGGCCACCGGCATGTGTTGAAATATGCCCGCAACAGGTAATGACCTTTGGACATCGTTCTGACTTGATAGAGATGGGGCATGAACGTATCAAGAACGACCCGTCCAAATATGTCAGCAAGATCTATGGTGAAAAAGAAGTGGGAGGTACCAGTTGGATGTATTTAAGCAGCGTAGACTTCGACAAAATTGGTTTGGATAATCACATGCAGAATGAGCCGATCATCTCCAACGTTAAGGATTTCCTTGGAATGGTACCGATGGTGCTCTCCATCTGGCCGGCACTGTTCACCGGTATCCACCTGCTGGCAACCAAAAACAAGGGGGAACACGGCGACCACGATCATAAAGAAGGAGATCAGCAATGAAACAGTATCTGACACGCAATCCCAATACACAATTAGTCAATAGCCTGCGTACAGATAACGACAAAGGTCGCAGATGGACACTTGTGGAAAAACTGCTCTTGGGTCTGACCCCTCAGCAGTATCTTGCCCAGACATTCAAAAACCCATTAAACTGGTTTTTTGCAATAGTCTTTGCCGTTGGCATTCCGGTTATCATCGGCCGCTTCATCTTTGGGCTTGAGTGGGCGACCGGCGGCCCTCAGAGCAATGCCTGGGGACTTTTTCTCGGGTTTGGTCTGTTCGGTATGGTCCCTCTATCATCGTCCGGTTTTCAGATGGGCTCGGCAGTTGAAGTGTTCGGCCGGCACGATATGGAACCTCTCGAACGACTGGGAATCCTGAACGGTATTCTGGGCTATTTCTTTGCGGTCGTATTCCTGATGGTGGACCTTGGGCAGCCGTGGCGTTTGCCGTACCCGATGGTGGTCTCCTGGGGTCCGGCTTCAGTGCTGTTTCTGGTGGCCTGGCACGTTGCAACATATCTGTCAGTGCAGGCTGCCGAGATGTCCACTTCTTTCTTTGAATGGATGGGCTGGCCTGCCGGTCGTACTGTCATTAAAAAGATGGCTCTGGGATTGGCTGTGGCCGGCATCATCCTCTCCACTCTGCACCAGGGGGCGTTGGGCGCACTATCATCCTATGCACCGGGAAAGATACACCCGCTCTGGTATTCATCCTCATTTCAATGGCTTTATTTCTTTGTCTCATCTCTACCGGGTGGGCTCTGCATGGTGATCGTAGTCAGTACTATTGTTATCAAGACAATGGCATGGCGTTGTGATGATAACTTCAAGTTAAACCTGGACAAATTGCATATATCACTGGCAAAGGGTGCTTCAATGGGTCTTATTACCTACCTGACCATCCGTATGATCGGTGTCGCCCATGATAACAAATGGGCCTATCTGGCAACCGGATGGGGCGCTTGGTGGATGTTTGAGATCGGTTTTGGAGTGATCTTGTCGCTGTTCCTGCTTACGACAGGAGTCAGAAAAAACAATATCACTTTGATTCGGCTGGGTGCATGGACCACTATTCTGGGTGTGGTTCTCAATCGTCTGAACGTCTATCTGATTACCTTTAACTGGAAACATGGCGAAATAGAGATCCCGCCGCTCCGTGAATTTATGATTACTATAACCATCTATTGTATATATATCGCGACCTATCGATTCATTCTTTACCGTTGGCCGATCCTTTTCCGCTGGAAGACGCAATACAGCGAATATGCCGTGCTTGAAGCAACGCCTGCCGCAATTCCTGCTGCCATTGCCGCTGTTGCCGAGCTTGAAGCCTGCCCTGTCGGCAAGTAACTGATCCAGCCACCGCTCCCCTGCTACAGTGGCAGGGGAAACGCATTCAGGAGAATGTCATGAACCGCGCTCTATTATTCATTCTGGCGGGGCTGATCAGTGCGATCGCCTCCAACGCCACTGCTATTGAACTGAAAAATATCGTCTACAACACCAAAAATGCAGGCACGGTTGTTTTCAGTCACGCCCAGCATCTTGCCAAGAAGTCACCACGCGGTACCCCGGCTTTTAGCTGCGGTACCTGCCATGCTGACAACAAAAGTAAAAAGCATTACACCATGGCCGATATGTACAAGGGCCACTCCTGTGGCTCTTGCCACAACGGCAAGCAGGCATTTGGCTCCCATGAGTGCAGCAAGTGCCACCAGGTAAAAGAGATTGTCTATCAGGTCAAGGAGACAGGCCCGACTCCATTCAGTCACAAGCTGCATCTCGCCAAGGTCAAGGATTGTTCAGTCTGTCATACTAAATTGTATAAAACCGGCAAGAATCCACCCGTGACCATGGCTGAGATGCAAAAAGGCAAGTCGTGCGGCTTCTGTCACA
This sequence comes from Pseudomonadota bacterium, assembly GCA_019352135.1. GTDB lineage: Bacteria > Desulfobacterota > Desulfuromonadia > Geobacterales > Pseudopelobacteraceae > JACRCG01. Next base: position 8,637 of record JABBNX010000078.1, on the reverse strand, counting down.
ACGGGAAACAGGCCTTTGGTGTTAATAAATGCGGTAAGTGTCACAAGAACCCCGAACTAACCTACCGTACTCCGCCGGTCAACAGGGCGACCTTCAGCCATGCCTTCCATATCAAGGCTTACAGTTGTAAAGATTGCCACCCGGCCACAGTCCAGCCAGACCGGAAGAAAAACAAGCGGTTCACGATGGCTGAGATGGAAAAGGGGCAATCTTGCGGTATTTGCCATGACGGCAAGGCAGCGTTCTCGGTTAAAGGAGATTGTGCCAAGTGTCATACCGGTTTCAGGATGCCGGGTAAACTGATCTTCAAAAACAAAAGTGGTACCATTGTCGGCTATTTCAGTCATGATTTCCACACCGTTGCTTACCAGTGTAGCGATTGCCACACCACATTATACCCTTACGGTAACGGTAAGCAAGCCACGATGAAACAAATGGAAAGCGGCACTTCCTGCGGTACCTGCCACGACGGAAAGTCCGCCTTCTCCGTCAAAAGCGACTGCCTGAAGTGCCACAAGAGTTCCTGAGATGCTTATTGGCGGCAGCGGGGGAATACGTAACCCGTTGCCGCCAATTATCACCGGACTGTTTCACAAGAGAGGTACACCATGTTTCAGAATATCGCTCCGCGCTCCATTCTTCCCGTTGGCCTGACAGTAACCGGTTTTGTGGCTATCTGCTGTTTAAGCCTCTACGCAGTTATGAAACAGGATATGATCGAGGACGCTGCCCAGAATGGCCGCAACATAGCCAACACCGTTGTGCTCTCTACGCGCTACGCCATGCTGCATAATGACCGAAAAAATCTGGGCAATATCATCGCCAACATAGGTCAGCACCAGGGAGTTGAATATTTACGGGTCTTCAACCACAATGGATTCATTACGTTTTCACGTAATCAGACTGAGATAGGGCACCAAGTTAATAAAAAGGTGGAAGGTTGCAGCGGTTGCCACAGTGGAACAAAGCCTGCGGAGCAGCTGGCTACGGAAAAGCAGACCAGAGTTTTCAAGAATGAACGGGGTGTTGAAGTGCTGGCAATGTCTCAACCGATCTACAACGAACCTTCCTGTTCAACCGCCACTACCTGCCACTACCATCCTCAAACACAAAAAGTGCTGGGCATGCTTGATATAGGCCTTGATCAAGGGCCTTTGCAAAAATCGCTCGCCTTGATGCGCTATCGTATGATAGTATTTACACTTATGACTTTGGTTCTGACGGTGGGCGGTGTAGCAGCACTCCTGAACCGGTCGTTTTTCATTCCCCTTAAGAAGCTGGTTGCGGTAACCAGCTCCACAGAACTGTGTGATTCCGGGAAGCATATGGAGTCCGGCTACGGTGAACTATCTTTGCTAGCACGAAATTTCCATGACTTGGTTGTGCGGTTGAACAGTACTCGCGAGTCTTTGAAGCGTTGCCGTAGGTACAGCAAGGAAAAGGATCATAACGAGACCAGCTAGCCCGTTGAACCAGAGTATACACCAGCTTCAGCGTCAGATGGTAACCGGAGAAGGTACATCTACATGACTAACCAGGAAACCAGCCGGGAATCGTCACTGGCAGATCAGCGGGCAGCTTTGCTGGAGTCGATACGCCGGTTGCATACCCGTTCCTATCGTGGAATGTGGGCGATTGCAGCCTTTGCCTCCGCCAGTGTACCGGTTATGCTCAGTGACCGGATTTTCCCTCCCTTATCCCCTGAAGTCAAAAAAATGCTGGGAATGCCCCCTTCCAGTAATATGATTAGCGCCTTGTTGGTAGTCTATGCTTTTTCCGCCATCTTGCTGGTGCTGGGCAGAATCACCAACGCCTCACCCAAGATGGTCTCTTTCAGCCATATCAGTTATCTGATCTGTTTCTATGCCTTTTACTATTTTTCCGGAGTGCTGCCAGAAAACTTCTGGGCCGTGCTGGCTACCGGCATGACGATCCTGAGCCTTGAGAGCTATCATATCTGGTCACTCAGCATGGCGAAGATCCGTGAAGAGGAGGAAACGCTGGTCCTGTTGGAACGGCGGATTGGATTTGAACGGGGTCGGGAGCACTAACCAGATCAGGCAAACTGCAACAAAAAACGGGCGGGACACCTCAATCAGGTTGTTCTGCCCGTTCTGCTTACTCTATATCGCTTTGTCATCAGTAATATGCAGTTGGCAATGAAGACAGTGCCGCAGATATAACAGCGACATGCCGTGCATGTGGAAGTAATTTCCACAGCGAGGACAACGAGCCAATGCTGAATAGAGGGCGGTAATAAACAGAATCACAACCCATATTCCAAAGGTGGTGGCCATACTGCTGAAGGTGGGAGAAATTTTATTGGCCAGCCACATGGCGGGCATATAGCAGATGACTGTGAAAAAAAAATATTTGCGGCGTCTGCGAATCAGTCTCATGGCCGATACAAAGGTAGCTGGGTCAGATGTTGACGTTTGTTCCATAGGAATATCTCGGTGTTAAATTGCTCCCTTTATTAACGAGGAGGGAGCTTGTGGTAAATGAAGGTGAGTACAAATATACAGCACCCCGTGGTTTAATTGCGTGACGTTACAACTTCTGGCTTCTGTTGCTTGCTCTCTTCTGTCGCTTTCTTGATCATGCCGTACAAACTAATCACGGCAGGAATGGTTTGTACGACTACCACCAAGGCCAGGAATCCTGCAAAGGCCAGAACCAGAATACCGCTGTTATAGGTCAGGGCTGTGTCAATATCGCCGGGGGCGGCAGAGGCGACGGCAGAAGTCAGGCTGGTAGAAAGAAGAGTAATGACGATAACGCAGGTCTGTAAAGGTCTCATAATAACAATCTCCTATATTTGTTTTAAAGTGGTTTGATTGATGTATGTTTACTTGGCCGCGGGTGTTGCACCCGCCCGCGCTGTTGTATCTGATGGACTGAAAATTGCCTTGATCATGGAGTAGAGTATGATACAGGCTGGTATTAGCTGCATAATGATAACCAGTACTCCGAAACCGATGAAGAACCAGACAAGCGGGCCGCCACCGCCTTGAAGAGCGCCGTCTGCAGCAAAGGCTGATGTTGCACTGCCGCTGAGCAGGGGGATCAAAAAACTCGTGATTTTCGTTTTCATGGCATTCTCCTTAGAGACTCCGTTGATTTTTAGACCATGCCTACAAATAAGCACATGGAATGCCAAGTCTTGTTGTGTTTGAACAATAAATTATAACATAACGATAATACTAACAATATTGTGGCATGTTATCTGCGGGACTACCTAACCGGCAATGCTTCTGTATAGATTCATTATTCAGTATATAACCTTTTAAAACATAAATAATAAGTAACCTGTCGATATTAAACAGAATAACTTTCTTACTTGATTCTGCTAACTGTATGAAAGATCCATTCACCAATAACATTGTATGAAGTTATAAACACAAATAAACAGGATAATCGAGGCTGGATCGAATATCCTGCTTAGTGTTTTTGAAATCTGCCTTATAGCGTTTCTTGATGCAGATCATTCCGGATGATGAGTTTTTTTTCTATTTTTCGCATATAGTAATTATAAACATTATAATGTTGCAGTGTCAGAACAACAAGCCCCGAGATAAAAATCTCATTGACATACCGGCCAAGTCCACCAACTACAAAGAACAACACGAAGAAACCGATTCTGAAGGCAACATGTGACGTCGTGCCAGATGGAGGGGTTCGGTGGTAAAGTCTGCCTGAGATAACCGTCAGGGCACTGACTGTTGAGACCCACATCAGTCCCACGGCCATGAATACAGGTGGAACTGCGCCAAGTTTGTGCATTAGATCTGAGGGTAAAATTCCGGTCAGGCTTTGCTCTCTGAAATGAAAGGCGAACAGACTGACTGCTAGGTAGATACAGATCCCGCAAAGTCCCATATGTGAACGTCCATAAAGATCGGTCAGTTGTTTTTCCTCATAATATGCTGAGACTACATTGCTGTCAGTCAGGTAAGTACCAAATGGTTCCGCGCGTATTTTGTCCCTTAACATGTCTGAGTCTCCTTCTAGTCTGTCGTTTCGGGCAACTCTTCAGTGCTATGATGATGTTCAACCTTTTCCCAGCCAGTCCACATTGGCTTGAAATAAGCTAGCGGCGTTGAACCAAGGGTTGCCAGATAGACATGAGTCATTAGAAATGCGCCAAGGATACAGGCCAGCAGAAAGTGCACTATTACAAGAATCTGCAGACCTCCGACCGTCAGTAGGATTTGACGTATCGGCCCGATATTGAGGAGGGCGATGCCGGACAGGCTGACAAACGGCACGATGACAAACATGATAGCCAGATAGGCTGATTTCTGCATGGGGTTGAATTTACTGTCAGGAGTCGCGTGAAAAGGACTTGAGGCTCCTTTGAAATAGCCATAGAAATAGAAGAATACCTGCCGCAACAGAGGATGTGACAGCTCATTCATCTTTGGCACGTAAATACTTGTTAATGCTCCTGATACCCATTTGTAATAAAAAAACCAAAATGAAAACGAAAGGGCCACAACGATACCGGCCGTGTTATGGAGCAGGATTGCTGACCGATAATTGCCGCAGATTGTAACAAATTCAGGAAAGCGTATCTGGGCTCCTGAGATGCAGAGGGTAACTATGCCGAGGGCGTTAAGCCAATGCCATATCCTGACTGGTGTCGGCTGCAGGTAAACAAATTTTGATTCCATGATGTTACTCCTTTCTTCTGTTTCTTCTGGTCAGAAACCGAATAAATCCGTGTCCCACCGGCATAATCAGGCCACCTGCGAGGAACAACATGCCAACTTTGTTCACCATATTGTTCCGGCTTGAGCCCATCATATAAAAATTCGGGATTGCGTTCAGCGAAGTAATGCTGGTGCCTTTTTCCACATCAAAACCTGAAAAGGTGCCATCCTGATTTGGTAGAACCAGCTTGGTTACCTGAGTTGCCGATGGACCGGCTGCATGACAGAATGTGCAGTTCCAGCTCTTGTCCGATATCTGGAAAGCATGACTTGTTTTAGTTGGTGTCAGTATCGCTTTTAGGTAAAGATCCTTGTTTTCCGGATTAACATTAAACATCTTTATCTCTTCAATAGAGATATAATTGTCCCGGTTTCTGTCAACCAGATACTGAACCTTTTGGGAATCTATTTTCTTACTAAGATAGCTATAATCCGCAATAATCGGACTTGATGTGTCAGTTTTAACGTTTCGGCGGGCAATATATACCGAGACAATATAGTTCTTCGCCTTGGTGTGGCAAGTAACACAGGTTATTGCTCCAAGATGAAGATCGGTCTGTGGCAGCCATTGGGCATGGGTAGCCTTTATTCTGTTGTAATTATGACAGTTCATGCAGGTGGCGGTCATAGCAAGTGCTGATATCTCATCAGGTTTAAGTACATTGTGCGGATTATGACAGGCATTGCAATTGGAAACCTCTTGAGAGTGTCTGCTGGTGGCATACTCTGCAGCAATATCGCTATGGCAGTTTGTGCATGTGGTCGTTCTTGCTACCTTGCCATCTTTCGGGTGATCGGCAGATATGGTATCATGGCAGGTTTTACAGCCAAACATGGCATGGGTTGTATGGCTGAACATATCGGTACTAATCAGATCTTTCTTGCCTACTTTGTACATATCGGCATGGCAGTCAAGACATGCCTGATTGCCTGAGGCCGCATTGCCAAAAGAAAAACCGGGGTCTGCTTGTCCGGAATGCGGAAGCATGCAGCAGAAAGTCAGTGCTGATGCTGCAACTGCCGTTTTATAGAAGTTTTGATAAAAGTTCTTCATCGGTCTTTTCTCCTTTCTGAAGCAGAAGTGTCGGCTTCGGTATGCAACTCATAGTCAGTGAGCCTCCAACTTCTTTTTCTCTCTCGCCTTTGCGGCCATAATTTTCGTCTCTTCGTTGACTTTACGAATCAGTGGCAGTACCTGGGCCACAATAACCAGGCCACATAAGGTCAAAAATGCCCATACTGCAAAATTTGACGGCTTTCCCCGGTCAAGGGAGGCTGCAACTGCCGGTACGACAGTTATTACCAAAACTACTGCAATAAAAATAATTTTCTTTAAAATCAACATGGCTGTACTCCTTCTGGAAGGTTATGAACATCTTCATCGCGATCAGTCGGACGTTTCTGTTGTAAATCACGTTCTACGGCCTTAAGTGCACAAATAGCTGCCTGCTTTATTTCATCCCGGTCTTCCGTGCCCACCGGGCGCAATGCATAGTAAAAAATTCCTTCTTTCCTGATTTTTTGCACAATCGGTAACGATGCTTCATCTGACACCAGAATTACAGCCAGATGCTGATTACATTTTTTTAGTAATCTAACTAGGTCAACCAGATCAATTTTATTGTCAAAGTCGCTTCCCAGAAGCACGACCGGCGTCTTTTTTTTGAGGATATTACTGATGACATGAACCGTAGAGCTTGTCGTTTCAACATCATACCCGGCACCTGTCAGGCAACAGGCAATATCTCTAAGAAATGCAGTGTCCTTGTCCGCGACCAGAATGCTTTGATTTTTCATGGTCTGCCTCACAGTAGAGATGATAAATAGTCATTTATTTATTTTTACTGTTTCTGTTTCTTTACGGCCTAACCCGCACATCCCTTTAATCATGACGCCGAACAGTAATAAACCTGGGATAATCTGAAATGTAATTATGACCCCGAAAAAGATCAGAAAAAGTTTTGACATTACATCACCGTCGGTATTTGTCTTGTTCAAAACTGCAAAAACGATCACACCTGCCAAGACCATCCCGATCATCATGACATTCACTACCTTTTTTGTTGTTGCTCCCAGCTTGGTTGATCTGAGCATGATTGACCCCTTTTTCATACTTGAATTGACCTGAATTGTATCTAGCACTGCTCATTGCATTTGCGGTGCCAATCAAGATATTATAAAATAAAATAGAGATATTATGTGGTTGTGGAGATGCGTTGCAGACAACATGGATGGTGTCTTTTTCACTGACTGAGGGCAAAAAGTGGAACTGGCATGTATGAAATTAATTTTACGACCAAATTACAATAGGTTGGATATATATATTTGGTTTTATACAGGTTTCAGTGGTTGTCCTGTACAGCAGGACTATTCTTCTCAAACAGGAGAGGCGTGAGGGATTACTATCGTTGCAGGGGGATGTCCTGTTTCTTCAACAGAGCATAGAGCCTGGAGGATGAAATCCCGGAGATGCGGCAGGCTTCCGTAACCGTGTAGTCGGTTAACTCCATGAGTTCATTAAGGTACTTCTTTTCAGCCGTATGGTAGATTGTATCGCGATATTCCTGCAATTGTGGAAGTTCGTGTGAGGGTGCCAATTTGTCTGCGGTAGCTGTTTCCCCACTCTGTATCGTCTGCCTGGTCACCTCAATCCTGATTTGGATAGGAAGATGTTTAGGAAAGAGAACTCTTTCGTTGCGGGCCACCGCAATAGTTCGCTCCAGAGTGTTTACCAGTTCACGGACATTGCCGGGCCAGCTATACATCTCCAGCATGTATAGAAACTCAGGGGAGAAGTCCTTATGCGCAACTTCATATCGGGCGCATATCCGGTCGGCATGGTGGCGTACCAGCAGAGGAATGTCCTCATGCCGTTCACGCATGCCGGGTAACTCAATCATAAAGGTACTGATTCGAAACAGAAGATCGGCACGAAATGTCCCTTTCTGCACCATCTGCTGCAGATTACAGTTGGTAGCCGCTACCAGCCTGAAATTACTGGCCTGCTCACGAACACTGCCTATGGGACGAAAGCGATGTTCTTGCAGTACTCGCAAGAATACCTTCTGCAATGACAGCGGCATCTCTCCTATTTCATCAAGAAACAGGGTCCCTCCATCGGCCTGACAGACCAATCCTTCCCTGTTCTGGTCGGCACTGGTAAATGATCCTTTTTCGTGCCCAAAGAGTATCCCTTCTATGAGGCTGTCGGGCATGGCAGCACAATCAACCACAACATATCTTCTGACGCTGCGAGGACTGATGTGATGGACGGCCCGGGCAAACAGCTCTTTACCGGTGCCGGTTGCCCCGGTTATCAACACGCTTGCATCGGTCAGGGCCGCCTGGGTCACCAGGGCGAGGCATTCCTTTAATCTGCTGCTGTTGCCGATAATTCCTTCATGCCGGAAATCCACTTCAGTGACAGGTGGCAGCCCGGCCAGTTTCTGTTCGCGATACTGCAGGGCACGCTGCAGAGACAGAGTTATTTCCTTGACCGAAGCCCCCTTTTCGATGTAGTCCCACGCTCCGCATTTAATAGCCAACTCGGCGCCTTCGGGGTCGCCATGTCCGGTTATAATAATGATCTCCGGCGAGGTTGCGTAATCTGAAAGATGCTGAATGCAATCCAGTCCACTACCATCCGGCAGGTTGACATCGAGAAAAACCACATCAAACTGTTGTTTGCAATGGGCAAACCCATCTGACAGAGTATGGACGCTTGTTGCTTGATGCCCCTTTTGTTGCGCCACCAGTGACAATGACTTGCAAAATAGCTGGTCATCGTCAATTATTAGTATTTTTGCCATTAGGCAGCTCCGGATGGTACGGTTGCATCAAGGGCACGTCGCACGGTCTGAGCCAATTCAGACCGTTCAAGCGGCTTGATGGCCACTTCAGTGATAAATGCTGCAATCTGTCCATT
>JABBNX010000077.1 GCA_019352135.1 Pseudomonadota bacterium | reverse complement strand
GGCCGTGTCCAGTGAACTTACGGATGATGTATTAGATAATGTGGTCGGAGGGAGCAACAATTTCGAGATTACAGATTATAATTTCGCAACCAACTCAGTGATCTGCCCTCACAGACTGCCTGGCTGGGTTCCATTGCATTAGATAATGTGGTCGGAGGGAGCGGACACGTATTTAAATATTCCCTCCGTCCTTTGGAATTTATAGCATAAATAGCTGCATATCAAACATTTAAGGAGGCAACTACATGAGCATCGAATCCGCACAGGCATTTCTCGAGAGAATGAAGACCGACTAGGAGTTCGCCAAAAACGTCACAGAATGCAAAAACGATGAGGCGTGTATGTCGTACCTAAAAGAGGCTGGGTTTGAATTTACACTAGAGGAAGTAAAGGCACTAACAAGTGAACTTACGGACGAAATGTTGGATCAAGTATCGGGGGGTATTGCGATTAAGACACATCTTTCCTCTAATCTCTCTAATATGCTTTAATGCCGTTTTACATTTTCAAATAGATTTTTCCCGTTTCCCCAATCTTCTGAAATCTCCATCAACACTGCGCTGACAAGTCTCAGGCAGGAGGCGTCATTTGGGAAAATACCTGCAACACGGGTTCGTCGGCGAATTTCCTCGTTTACACGCTCTAACCCAAACTTTAAGGAGGCAACAACATGAGCATCGAATCCGCACAGGCATTTCTAGAAAGAATGAAGACCGACGAGGAGTTCGCCAAAAACGTCACAGAATACAAAGACTTTGAGGCGAGTATGTCGTACGTAAAAGAGGCTGGGTTTGAATTTACGCTAGAGGAAGTAAAGGCACTAACAAGTGAACTTACGGACGAAATGTTGGATCAAGTGTCGGGGGGTAGTAGTTCGCTTATGAAACAAGGTTGTCGGGTAACGGCATAAATTAGTCATTCCAATTGTTCGGCCAAATTACAAACGATTTTTGCTTTATCGGGTGTGATCGTAATGAACCATTTATGCAGTTCTTCTAACCGGGGACCAGTTCCGGGGACATCCATGATAAGTTTTGTCAAGGGGAAAACGGAGATTTCCCAGGAGTCTGATAAACCCAAACTTTAAGGAGGCAACAACATGAGCATCGAATCAGCACAGGCATTTCTAGAAAGAATGAAGAGCGACGAGGAGTTCGCCAAAAATGTTACAGAATACAAAGACTTTGAGGCGGGTATGTCGTACGTAAAAGAGGCTGGGTTTGAATTTACACTTGAAGAGATGAAGGCCGTGTCCAGTGAACTTACGGATGATGTATTAGATAATGTGGTCGGAGGGAGCGGAACAGACGGCAGATTTAGTGCCAATCTCTTGATGTAAACTTTTGGCACTACGAACGTCACAGCCGGGCCATGACCAACTCCGCAGCATGTTCAACACCCGGATCCCCTGAAATGTTATCCGCCATCTTTCGGGCCCGTCGACAGGTTTCCGGAGTAATGACTTTCTTCTCGATCAGGTCAGCCAGGGCTTCGGGCGTCATCCAGCGGGGATGAGCCGCAGCGCCAATCCCAAGTTTCACAACGCGCCAGGCATTGTAAAACTGATCGTTGCCGTACGGTTCGATAAGCATGGGCTTGCCGCACTGCATGGCTCGTGCAAGCGTCCCTATTCCCCCATGGTGGATCACCGCCGCTGAGCGTTCGAAGAGCCATGTGTGCGGCAGTTCGCCCGTGACGTAAACATGTTCCCGACAGTCACGAGGAATATCCTTCTTCCGGAATCCGGCCCACCCGGAGAGGACGACCAGCCTGCGGCCAAGCAGCGCGGCGGCACGAGAATGAATCTTGAGCACGGATTTCGCATCACAGAGAGGCAAGCTGCTGAACGAGAGGACGAGAGGGGGATGTTCTTTTTCAACGAAGCGCTCCAGCAACGGGTCGGGATGCCAATAGCGCCATTCCGGGCGTTCGTGAAACCAGAAACCGGTAACATCGATATTCGGGAACTGCTCAGTATCCGGATCACAAAAATGGCGGCTGATAGCGGCTAAGACATGACCGCTGCCCGGTAGCAGATCAGCCGGTTCCCTGGGTAAACCAATACTGGCTCGGAACGAGCGTATGTGGTCGCCGAAATGAACAAGTGCTTCACCTTCCCGATGGGGCGGCACGGTGTTTGCCGGAAGTTCCGGGAGTTGATGGAGAAAAAATTTGGGAGTATCATCTCCCCCCGGTTGTCGGGCGACGTGCGGGGGAGCTATGGCTGCGATCATGGCGGGAATCCCAGTCTTTTCCGGCACAAGGAAGCCGAGGAACTGCGTCGGTGTGAATATAAAAAGATCCGCATCGCGAGCCGCAGTCATGAGGTCATGATAACGACCCTCGAGATCCACGGCGCTGGGTTGCGCCCAAAGCTGCGGCCCAATCCAATGATCCCATGACTTCGCAAAACGGCGCGCATGCCGGGCATCGACCTGGGGGCGGCAGGGACACGTTTCCAGGCCAAACTTTCTGGCGTGAGGCAGGAAAGATGCGGGGGCACTGAGGCGAACGCGCACACCACGTCGAATCAGTGCGTCACCGAGAGCCAACATCGGCCAGAAGTCACCGAGCGTGCCGGAAGTGGCGAGAACGACAAGGGGATGCCTGAAAAAACGCTGTGGTGCCATTTTGAAAGAGACCACACTCAATCAGGCAAACCCTAGTTCCACTGTGCGAAGTTAGCCTGACAATTCTGTGAGCCTCCGACGACCATGGCAAGCTCTTCCTCGCTGATTTCGGTCGCTTGCTCCCCAATTTCCTCAATTGTACAGTCGAACCCCTCGGCATTGATCAGTTTTATCCGCTCGTTTGCGTTCTCCAACGCCATAATCTTTGTCCTGAAAGTCTCATCGGCACCCATCCTCTCCAAGAATGCATTCACTGCTGCATGTGACATAACGGTTCCTCCTTTGAATTGATTGGTGGATGTACCTTTGTGGTGCGGCAATTATTCTCCACAACTACTTCTATTTCATAATTAACATATTGATTAACTGAAGCACAAACGGTATTGAAACCATACCGCCAATAGTCCCCATGGTAAGCATGGCTGCGGCTTTTTGCGGGCAGTTGTCAAACTTTACGTTCAACATATACGCCATGATCGGACCGGGCATGGCGGCGTTCAGAATAATTACCGCCTCGGTTGTGCGAAAATCGAGGTGCTTCAACAGATCCATCCCCTTCTCAACAGGCATGACTCCCGTTGTACGAAGCAGATAAATCAACAAAAACGCTAATGCAGGCCCACCTACTATCTTGAGAAGTCCTCCCGCCAATCCGTCCTTGATGTCACTCATCCTGGATTCATTCAGCGAATACCCGAAACTGAGTATCAATAAAGGAATTGCGCCAAAACCAATGACTTCGATCACTCTTTCAAAAATGATAAAAACCTGGGTGAGCGGGGCTGATCCGGTTGTTAGAGAAAAATATGAATCAGCAATACCGACTGCAGCGGCGGTTAGAGCCGGTATCTTGAGAATCTGGAGAAGATTGGCGCTTCCACTAACTAGATAGACACCAAGGGAATACATGACCAGAATGTTGACAAGGTGAAAGATTATCGCTTTTGCAAGCCCCTCATTTCCGTACAACAGTAGTGAAATAGGCAAAGAGATGGTTCCAGTACTCATAAAAATGATGGGAAGGTAATACCCGTTTTCCTGAATGTTCGCCCGTTTTTTGAAATACGCTGCAAGAGGAAACATGGCTGCTATGAGAAAGAGAACCGCCCCTCCAATGATGGCGAATTCCTGTAGATCGAACGTTCTTTTGTGAATTGAAGAAAAAATGAGACAAGGGGAGAATAGATAATAAATAAGGTTGGAAACCGTTTTCTGATGAACGGATTTATCCCATCTGCCCAGCAGATAACCGATAAATGCTATGGCAAAGGAGGGCACAACGGCCTTAATAACCATAAGCATCTCTTGCGATACAAATGTTTGCATTCAGTCCTCTTGGATGGTGAGAATATCAGCTATTATGCCGACAGGATGAAGCGATTGATCAGATATTGGGAAAACGGTATGGAAACAACACCGGCAATGCTGCCGATTAACAATATTGCCAGAGTATCGGACGCGGTTTCAGGATTATGCCTGCGGTTGATAAAATAACAGGAGATGGATCCGGGAATTGTCCCCGCCACTATTATCACCGCTTCGGTGGTGCGTTTATCGATATAATCGAGAATATCATAACCCTTTACGGTGGGCAGAAGTCCAATATGCCTAAGTAGAAGCACTATAATAAATGCCGCCAGTGGCCCGGCAACAACCCTGGCCACTCCACCGGAAATGCCCTTGTAGAGTGCGCTGCGGTCAACCCTGCAGAATGGATACCCGAAACTTATTAACAGAAACGGAATGGCTCCGTATCCGACAAGAGATATGCCAAGCTCTACCAAACGGAAAAGACCTTCCAGAGAGTCCGGGAGAGAAACTTTGAACTCCACGCTTAACAAGGCAATAATGGCGGCAAAGAATGTCGGGTTTCTGAAAAAACGCTGCGGCTGCATTGAGCCATCAGTCAGCCAGGTACCGAACAGGTAAAAAAATAACGAGGAAAAGAGGTGGAACATGGCCGCTTTTGCGAGCCCCTCGTTGCCATAGAGAAGATAGGCAAAAGGCATAAGGAGTGTGCCGGTGCTGCTGAAAAGCATCGGCAGAAGGTAGCCCCGTTCTGTCTCCTTCTTTTGACTCCTTACAACAACGGCTACCGGTATAAGAAAGATCACCGACAGTATTGCCGCAAGTGCCAGCGATCCGACCTCCGAAAAACTGAACACATGTCGATGAATTCCCGTAAAGACCAGACAGGGAGAAAAAACAAAAAATATCAGACTGGAAAGAGTTTTTTCATGCTCGGCACGATCTACCCTCCCTACAAAGAAGCCGATGAGGATTAATACCAGGCAAGGAACTACCCCCCGAAAACTTGCGAGCATTTCCGTTGAAAAGAATATTTTAGTCAGTTCATCCACCAGCAACTCCTCGATTAGTAGACTATTTCTGACAGGCGCAGCAACTGTAACGGTATGGCTATACCCAGCTTATCGGCTGTGCGCTGGTTTATGACAAGATTGAGCTGACTTACTCTCCTGATAGGAAGTTCGGATGGCTTTTTGCCCCGGAGAATTTCAAGTGCATTTTCTGCCGCCATCTGACCCAACGTGTAATAGTCTGGTCCCAGAGCAAGCAGCGCACCATCTTCCTTGACCATTTCCGGGATAATGACTATCGACGGTATGCGGTGCTTGTTGAGAACCGCAAAAATATCAGCTCCATTTGCCATGATGAAGGAGTCAGCGGGAATCATTACGGCATCAGGCTTCTCATCAAGCAACTGTTTCAGCGTTTGAGAAATGGTTTCTTTGCTTCGGATTGGAAGTTCTACCATGGAAAAACCGAACTTGCGCTGTTGTTGCAGTATGTCGGTCTTCTGATAGCCGGTGGAGGGATCGTTTACATAGTACATGAAACCGAGTTTGTGGATATGCATCAACATACCAATGGTCTTAAAGGCGCTCTCCATTGATACATAGTTGGATGCACCGGTAATGTTGTTGCCCGAATTATTCCACTCCTTTATTATGCCGGCCTCGATCGGACGCTGTACGATGTTGAAAACTATCGGCGTGTTTTTGATTTTTTTCATTATCTGCTTGGTTTGCGTAGTGCCGAAAACGTAGATAAGCCTGAAATTCCCCTTTTCGAGCTGACCAATAACTTCTTGAAGCTTTTGAGGATTCTGCGCTGTATCGAAAATCTTTACCTTCACATCAAACGCAGGAGATTTTTTCAGAGTATCCAGAAAGCCATTTTCCGCAGTGGTAATGCCCCTGAAAAGAACCATGGCAATATCAGCCGACTGACGCTGTCCAGCGGAGGCGTCGCTAACTGTAAGTATTACCATCAAGAAAAAAGATGGCAGGAATAACCAGCAGAGCAGAGATTTAAAGCATCTGTAAACTATTCTCATCATTTTGCCGCTGCGCCAGGGAGTTCAATAACCTGAAAGCGTCCATTTTTTACCACTTTCATCAAAAGCGGTTTTCCTTCAACATCACCCAATTTGTTAAAGGTGTGCGACCCAGTCACCCCTTGCCAATCCTTGATTGATCTGAGAGTCTCCGCCATCTTTGCGGGAACGGTACTGCCACCCTTCTGCATGACATGCGCCAGCAACCTGGTTGCGTCGTACCCTTGCGCTGCGTAGCGGTTAGGGGCTACACCGTACTTTGCTTGGTATGCCTTTTTGAATATCGCAACCTCAGGCCGGTTGGCGTCTGAATCAAAAGAAGACGCAACGATAGTATTTTCGGCATCTCTGCCGGCGCTGCTGATGAGTGTTTCATTGTCAAGGCTCAGACCAGACAGGATCGGAATATCGAAACCTGCCTTACGAATCTGGATGATGCATTCGGCCGCCTGAGGGAGAAGACCTGCAAGAAGTATAGCGTCCGGTTTGAACTGTTTTTTCCAGAGACTAAAGTCATTGCTGAAGTTTTGGCTTTTGTACGTTGCATCATAAGGGAGGCGATCGACGATACTAATTCCGAGTTCTCCTGAGCGCTGTTCAAAAATATTGGCCAGTTCACGAGCGTAATCTTCCTGAAGATAGTAAATGGCAACCTTCTTGTACCCTTTACGCGCAGCGAACTGCGCCAACTGCTCTCCCACGCTGACATCCGTGGGGATATTGCGGAATACAAGTTTATGCCCCAGTCTGGTCAGCTTAGGATTGCTGGAGAGCGGGGATAGCATCAAAAGTCCGTAATACTCATAAATAGAAGAAACGGCAATTGAAACTGGCGAGTTAGGGTGACCGATAACAGCCACGACATCAATATTTTCAGATAATTCCTGAGCCATCTTCATGCCGGTTACAATTGAGCTGTTATCATTCTTGGGAACTATTATTATCGGCCGACCCAGCACACCACCGCTCTTGTTAATCTCATCCGCCGCCATTGTGATGCCGTCAAGAATCGGCTTGTAAATAGAATCCCAGCCACCTGCCGCACCGATATAGATCGGCCCGGTTGACTTTGCAGCACGCTCGGTTCTCAGCTCTTTGACCCCTCTGCGCATAGAATCATTTTTGACGGCGCTCACAACCAGCATCGTCAGCCAGACGATGCAGAAAACGGCAAAAATTGCGAAAAGCGACCATAGTATCCACTTGCGTATCATAGAAACTCCTAAGCTATCTGCCTTTTACAGAGTTCTGCAAACAACCCTTCCTCTTCCATCAACTCATTATATGTTCCGGCCTGTACAATTTTTCCTTGATCGAGGACGTAGATTCGATCTGCCTTTACAATCGTACTTAACCGATGCGCAATGACTATCCGTGTTGTCTGCAGTTTTTCGAGACTGCTGTTTACGATAGCCTGAGTCTTGTTATCCAGTGCACTGGTCGCTTCGTCAAAAAAGAGAATGCGCGGTTTTGTTACCAGTGCCCGTGCAATCATAAGACGTTGACGCTGTCCACCGGAGAGTGTTCCGCCACCTTGTGAGATTACCGTATGCAAACCCATCGGCATTGCTTTGATATCTTCTTCAAACCCAGCCATTCTGACCGCTTCCCACGCGTCATCGATAGTCATCAGGGAAGAGCCGACAATGTTGGTAAAAATATCACCGGACATCAGTTGACCATTTTGAAGTACAACCCCCAACTGCTGGCGAACAGAGCGGATATCCAGAGTTGAAATATCCTGTGCATCGTAAAAAATCCCGCCGGTTTCTGCTTTTTCAAAACCGAGCAGCAACCTTAAAAGAGTGGACTTGCCTGATCCGGAAGAGCCAACCATGGCAACAAATTCGCCCGGTTTGACCTGGAAGGAAACATCATTGAGAATGTATGGGCTATCGGCAGCGTAACGGAATGTAAGGTGATTCACTTCGATTGCACCGGTCAATACGCCCGGATACGCCTTGGCATCGTCAGTTTCAGGAAGGGTTTCCAGTATAGGCTTGCAGCGCTGGTAGTGCGGAAGAATGCTAATGGTCGCAATAACACTGGTAGCTACACCCAGCACCGCCTGTAAAAAACTTCCGAACGCTGCGTTAAAAGCCAAAAAACTGCCCGTAGACATAGGAGTCTTCTTGCTGAGCCAGACAATCATGATAAAAATGGTCATGGTCGAAAGTATCGGAAAGAAGCTGAAGAATGTTGCAGAAATATTGTTAATGTTACGCGACTTATTGGCGATTTTACGTTGTTCGGCAAATTTACCTGCCCACCTTGCAAATACACGCCCTTCACTGCCGGAAACCCGGAATTTGGTAACGCCGGTAATGCACTCCAGCACAAATCCGGAGAGTTTGCCGCCAAGATCGGCAAGCGGCTTCTGATATTTAAGTTGAAAACAACTTGTGAGCACAAGAAAGGTAATGGCAACCAGGGTAAGCGCAACTGCTGCGAAGGCTAGATTAGTACTGTACCAGAAGAGCAGGACAAAATTGAATGTCGAGAATATGCCAGACAAAATCGCACTGATCGTCGTCCCGGAGATGGTCTGTCTGATGGCATTTATCCCCATGGCGCGATCAGCAAGATCCCCGGAGGAATATTGGCGGAAAAATGGAACCGGCAACTCCAGCAGGCGATCCCAAACGGCTGCCTGCACATGCTGATCCATGCGCCCCTCAATACGCAATAGGGCGATGCTTCTGGTAAATTCAAATATTGTCGCACTGATTGCACCAATGAGAAGAGCCAGTGAAAGCATGAGCAACTGGTTTAATTGGGCACCGGGTATGATTGTATCGAAGATGATTCCGGTAGCAATCGGGGTAATCATTCCAAGCAGTCCGCCAGCCAATCCTGTGATAATAACGACAGCTAGATCCCCGCCACGCCCTTTTAATGCAAAAGTAAAGAGATCTTTAGCATTTAAGGCGCGACCGGGAAGTGTTCGATACAGGATAGAGGCGAATGGTTCGAGGCTTTCGGCTATCTCCCTGGTAACAATCGGCAGGTTTTCAGCATCATAAGGATCGTAGAGTTGATATGTTGTAGCACTTTTTTGCAAAAGCGCCACAGGGGATGCACCATTGTTTTTGAACGCTATCAAAGGCCCGTTATCAGTTTTCCACCACTCACCCTGCAATGCCACACGGCGCATACGGATGCGGGATGCCCGGACAATATCGGCCAACGGATCTTTCGACATTTTTTTCTGCAGCAGTGCCGGTGGTGCAACAATGGTAATACCAAGCGGCAGAGCCACTTTCCGGCAAACATCCAGCAGCGGATCATCAGCATCGCGATGAATTACCTGCTCCTCGCTGATGAGAAGTTCAGCGAGTCCTCTGATGGAGCCTGACATCTCCATCTGGTCGGAAACCATCTTCCGTGTCATTCGCTCTCGCTCTACAGCGTTTGTCTCATCAATTCGGTCGTGAATTGCTTTCAGAAACGTGGCATGGAACTCGTCAAGCACTCTCCATGAGGGAGAATTCTGACACGTCTCGACAAATGAGGTTGTATCGCAGACAACAGCCTGATTGAGCACTCCAGAAAGGGTGCTTAACCAGTCATCCAGATGGCTGACAATTGTATCGGCATGTTCCTCATTCTGCGCCAGATGCTCCAGCTTCGTTTGTGAAATCCGTTGCAGTTTTGTGCCGATGGTTCCGCAGACGAGGAGACCCACCCCCTCACGGGATATTATTTCCGGTGAAATACCAAAGGCGATGGCACCAGCTTCAAGCTGAAAAAGATGGCGCCGCACGCCGCATGGTTCACCATCACGAACCACCACGGCAAATACATCCACCTTTCCGGAGTGAACATGATAAACAAAGTTCTGGTTATCCATCAAAAAGGCGTTGTTTCCCGCCACATCAAGGAGAACACTTTCTTCACCGGTTATTGTTTTCCAGCGCTCAAACATAGACTGACACTCTCATTTACCTGAAAATCATATCGTACTGATCAGCTCCGCATACTGGCCGTTTATTGCCATCAGTTCATAATGGGTTCCCCGTTCAACCACTTTGCCCTTGTTGAGCAGAATAATCTCATCACAGTCACGTATGGTACTTAACCGGTGAGCTACGATAATGCAGGTGCATCCTCTGCGGCGGATATTTTCGTCAACCATCTTTTCCGTTATCGGATCAAGGGCGCTGGTTGCCTCATCCAGAACCACGATGGCCGGGGAGATGGCAAGCGCCCGAGCTATTTCCAGCCGCTGCCGTTGACCGCCACTGAAGTTGTAACCCCCTTCACCTACTTCACCGTCATAACTGCCGGGACGCGTAGCTATCATTCCGTGAATGCAGGCATCTTTTGCCGCCTGCGTTACGTTGCTTTCCTGAATAGTGGTATCCCACATGGTCAGGTTTTCCCGGATTGTTCCGCCGAACATGAAAACATCTTGGTCAACCATAGCCAGCGAGTTGTTTATCACTGCCCGGGGAATATCACGCCGGGGCTTTCCGTCAAAGAGTACATCCCCTTCCCAGGGTTCATAAAGGCCGGCCACGATTTTTGATACGGTAGATTTACCGGAACCTGAGCCACCAACCAACGCAATCCTCATTCCTGGTTTCAGCTTCAGGTTTAAATTTTCAAGCAGTGGCGGCTCAAGCCTGCTATAGCCGAATGTTATGTTGCGAAGTTCAATTTCACCAGATAATTTGCACTCATCCCAGACGGAAGCTGGTTCAATACCCGCTGCTGTCAGGGCTGCCGTGCGAGCTTCATCATTGGCGACCAGTGAATCTATCGGATAGCGTTGTACATCATCTAGGCGATTCATATCACCTTCGACATCCTGAAGTGATCCGCCAAGAGCTACCAGTGCATTTACCGGTTGAATGAAACTCGCCATGAGGCTCTGGAAGGCGATCAGCATACCCATGGTCAGATGTCCGTCCATGACGCGCAGCCCACCGATTCCCAGTATCACCACGGAATTAAGCGCCGTCAGAAATGGCGGTACCGCATTGAGGATTTGTGAGGAAAATCCCAACTTCTGTTCCGCATCAAGGAGCTTTGCATGCTGTCCAGACCACTTTGAAAAGAAATCCGCTTCACCGCCACTGGCCTTGAGGGTTTCAATAAGCTGGAGGCCACCCATAGCGGTTCCCATCAACTTGCCGCTTTCTTGAAGCAGTCGCTGATTGGCATCTACGCGCTTGCGGGAAATATACTGGAGAAAGGCGATGTTGAGACTGGCGATAAGGACGCCTGCAAGGGTAAGTGCTATATCATAGTTGATCATGATCAGCGCGTAAAACACCACCATGAGACAGTTCAGCACGTTGGTTGCCAGCGATCCTGCAAGCAGAGCGGCTACCTTGTCGTTAATCCCGACCCGTGAACCAATTTCTCCGCCATAGCGTTGCGAAAAAAACTCCATCGGCAGCCGTAAAATATGCCAGAAAAAGCGACTGGCAGAACCAAGAGCGAGCTTCATTTCAAAGCGCATCAGAAAATACTGCTGCATCCAGGTCAATATTCCGCGAAAGATGGCGGTTATGGCCATGCCGATCAGCAGTGGTTTGAACCAACCTTCCATACCACCGATGAGAACATTATCGACAAAGATTCTGCTGAAAGTTGGAATAATCAGGCCGGGGACGACAAGCATGAGGCTGGCAATAAAGACAAACAGCAATGCACTTTTCGAATCTTTCAACCGTGTTGAAAGTGCCTGTAGAAGGCTCGGTTTTTCGCCTCCTGCCTTAAACTCTTCCCCTTTTTCAAAGACGAGGACTACGCCGGTAAAAGAAAGGTCGAACTCTTCATCAGTGACCCTACGAGGGCCGCAAGCAGGATCGTTTAAGTATACCCGCCCCTTTTTGAACCCTTCCAGCACAATGAAATGGTTGAAATTCCAAAAGACTATCATTGGAACCGGCAATTCACGCAACTCGAGAGGATCTTTACGATACCCCTTCGCCGTAAGCCCGAATTGACGTGCTGCCTTGACAATATTGCTCGCCTTGCTGCCATCGCGGGAAACGCCGCAGCTGAGACGGAGTTCCTCCAAGGGGACAGTTCTGCCATGGTATCCGAGAATGCTCCCGAGGGCGGCTGCTCCACACTCGACAGCTTCCATCTGCAGCACAGTAGGGGTCTGCACACGTTTAAATTTATTTTTTGCTTTCTGTCCGATCACACTGTCACAATCCGAGTTTTTTCTTAACATAAGGTATTACATACAGCATCGGTCGTTTCTGTTCGACGACAATCTCTCCAGCGCAGAGTGTGCCGGTTTGAATCGCCAACGGTGGCCCTTTGCCGGAAGACCATTTATAGCCGCTAACGGTATTATTGTCGGGGATCAACTCTGCATGAATCTCATAAGGAGACGATCCATTTGCCAGGGAATTGGCAAGCCCCTCATTCCCTAGCTGTTGCGTCATCCCCTGCACGGTTGCAGGGTAATCAGAGACCGCAGATACCAGAGCAAGCACATTTCCGAATTCCTCTTTCTTTACTGAAGCAGGAACAATATCAATCTCCATACCGGGTTTGATTTTTTTACCTTCTGCCGCAGAGACATAGAGCACCGCTTCCAGTCTCTTGTCCTGCTGTTCAATGCTGATAATCGGTGCTCCGGTATTAACAACGGAACCAACCGAGACTTTGATCTCAATCACTTTACCGGAAACCTTACTGACAACACGGGAATCGTACGTCAGTCTATTTTCCATTGAGGCAATATTTCTTTCCAAACCATTAATTTTAAATTCATATTCAGCTTTTGTGGAAGCGGACTTGTTTCGGAGCGTAATACCCTGACCTTGAAGTTCATCTATCTTTATCTGCTGCGTTGAAATCTGTTCAAGTATGCTGGCAAGCTCCTGTTTGCTTGCCTCAACTTTGGCCGGCATGACCAGCCCTTTTTCCAAAAGTTGCTGCTGTTTGGTAATCTGCCCTCTGATAAATTCAGCCCGTTTACCGAGGTTGCTGATGGATGCTTTAATGGTCTTGATCTGTGACGCCATTGTCTCGCTCTGAGATTTTGTGTCTTTATTTGAAAAATCTGTGAGTTGCCGCGATTGAGTTTTGACATCTTCCAATTCGTTTTTTGCATTGCGCAATTCATTGAGAAGAGTCGGCTGGGCAATACGAGCCACTACCTGGCCGCTTCTGACAGTATCGTTTTCCTTGACAACGATCTCAGTTACCTGACCATTTCCCAGACTGACAACATTTGAAACCCCGCCTTCGCTCAACAGAATCCCCTGACCATTGACCTTGATCGGAATATTACCGTAGAACCCCCAGATTATTGCCATCCCGAGAATTGCTCCCAGTACCGTGAGCGCAATCCAGCCGCTTGGCGTCGTTACTTTTGTCAGCATATCTAGTTGGTCAGGCGACGACAGTCGTTCCAGTGAAACCTTGCGAAACAGTTGTGACTCTTTTTGCTCAGACATTACCCCTCCTACACGGGCAAGATTGTATGGTACTTAAGGGACGAGTACGGTAACCAAATCTTCCACATCAACTTTACCTTCGCCATTTTCAAAGCGAACCAGCCTTCCTGCCTCGTATCGAAGACGGGTCAAATTCGTTGCTGCGCCCTGAAGTGCGGAGATGCGGCCAAGCAATGCTGCATCGAGACGATCTTGAATATAAAGAAGATTCAGCATCGTAGCCTCGCCCATGAGGTACTTCTCCCGTTCATTGCTGACAGCAATCTCATAGCTGCGCACAGCTAAATCGGCCTTTTCAATCTCTTGAGCATTCTTTATAAGCGAACTGAGAATCAGCATGATGGCGGATTGTATTGTGCGTTCCGACTCCATTAGCTGAATTCGACCCTGATTAAAGCGGGAAAGCACCTGTTCCAGATTTCCACGAGCTGTGTTGTTGCCTAACGGATAGATAAATCGAATTCCGGTAGACCAGTCAGGGGATTTTTGGCGGTACTCAAAGGTCTGCGTGGTTCTCTGGAAACCGCTGCCGGATATTGCACTGTCAGCGCCAATTGATAGTTCCAGATTCAGTGCCGGGCTCAGCTGGTCTCGTGCGGCAACCACTTGAGCTTCAATCCCCTCTATCTGTTTCTTTAGTGCCTGAAGATCCTGTCGATTGCTCATGGCTATAGAACAATAGGCTGCTGAATCGGATAATCTTTTTGCCAGCAATTTCATGTCCAGGACAGGAAATGAAGCTGATGGCGGCGGAATCCGGGGGATCTCACCGTATGGCATGCCAATAGCCTGTCCCAAACTTGTTCTGGCTTCGTTGACGGCCAGTTCACCTGAAATGCGAGAACTTTCCTTGTCGGCAAGATTAGCCGCGACACTCTGAATGTCGGCCGCTGCCAATTCATCCGCCTTAACAAGCGAATCAGTTTTTTCAAGAATCGACCTGGCCCGCTCTTCCGACTCTTTGAGTACCTCAAGCCGGGTAAACGCAGCAAGATAATTCCAATAAGCGAGTGCTGTATCCTGGACTGCTTGGGAGACCTTGAAGAGCAGGTTGAGACGTGCGGCATCAAGCTCACGGGAGGCCGATATTTCACGAACGGCAGTATTTTTTTTCCCCAATCCCTGAAGGAGCGGAACACGGAGAAGGAAACTCAAACGAGCCGTCTTTTGCACCGGCTGATTGGGTTCCAATTGAAGAAATTCATTTTTCACATATGCTTGGGCTTGGCTGTATTGAAGATTCGGTTCGAAATACAGCCCTGAGCGGAACAGCTTGCCAAGTTTTAGGCCGACAACACTGGAATCAAGTTCATTGTAGTAAGCGCCTAATGAAGGGACGGGGGAATAATCTTTTGAATAGGTGGTAAAGCTCTCAAGACGCCAGTCAAAATCTCCAGAGGAACTTCTAAGGATGCCAGCATTCAGACTCACTGTCTCTTTTTGAATAAGTATCGATGGCTGAAGTTGCATGGTTTTATTTACGGCATCCGACAAATCGAAATATTCTCTGCTTTTATTAAATAGTATTGGACTTTCAGGTTTACCGGTAAAGGGGGTATTAATGGGCGAGTTATTATTGGAAAAGGCTCTGCTAGGATTCAAAAACGGTACAAAAGAAACTGCAAATAAAGCAATTACTCTGAAAAAGTTCATTCGCAAAAAAGCCACCCTCTTTTCGCCCTTTCGAAATAAATAAAACTATGTGCAGACACCTGTTTATCATAGGACGGGATTGGCCGAAAGATTTATCAGCGTAAGGTTGAAATTACTCAGTTTATTCAGCTGATTAAGGATTGTCTTATAGAATAAACAAAGCCAATCTGAACAAATAGTAAAAAGTTTAGATTCAAAAAACCCGCTGATTTAATCCTCCTAGATCAATCAGGCTGCAATCGAAAGCCGACTCTCCATATCCAGCTCGAAGCGGCCATACGGGTTGATGTGTTGTGTGATAAGTGGGCTGAGTGCTGCCAGATCACGTGAAGTCATCCGTTCCGGCCAACCCGGTTCCTCAAGCACCTGCTGGATCATCAGGGTATTGATATAGACCATGCTCGACTGTAGCAGGTGCAAACAGAGCAGTCCCATCTCCTGATTGTCTTTACGGTTCGTCGATATTTCACCCCGCTTCCCGTAGTAGATGAAGCCGTTGGTACTGTTCCAACTTTCAACTACGTTGAGACCCTCGTGGATCTCCCGCCGTAGCTCTTCAGAATCCAGATATCGACAGAGGAATATGGTTTTGATGACTTTGCCCAACTCTGTTAATGCCTTGTAGGCTGGATGTTGATTGTTGTTCCTGGTAAATCGTCGCAATAGGCTCTCCGCATCAGCCATTCCCAATTTCAGCCCAGCGGTGTGCTTTACCATGGTATCCAGCTGCTCTTCAATCAGTTCCCAATTGATTGACTTGGCGGCCACCACCGGATTTATATCCTGCATTCCCGGTTTATTGTAACGAGGCAGGCGGAAGGACACCCATTGC
>JABBNX010000076.1 GCA_019352135.1 Pseudomonadota bacterium | reverse complement strand
CTCCTTCAGACAGCTGAACCACCCGGGATGGGTAAAGTCACCGGTGCCGATCACCTGAATTCCCTTGACCCGTGCCCACCCCGCCAGGCCGGCCAAAGTGCTCTGCGGGCTGGTGGCGCGTGAATAGGGGGAGTGGATATGTAAATCGGCTATGTAGTCCATTGATGGTTTCCTGTAAATTCAAATGGCTGACAGCCATATCAGAAACGGTAGTTAAACGCCGATAAAACTAGGACTTACTTCAAAAAAACGAATCACCTTATGGGTTAGACCAGTATTTTCCTTAAGACTTTGATTTCTCGGCGTGTATCGGCGTAAATCGGCGGTTAACTGCTTTTTAAGGATTAACCTGACGATTGCACAGCTGGTGCTTTGAGCATTACAAATGAAACTGCACGACATGGTCCAGCAGCAGCATTTTTCTCAGGCGAAAATCCTCGGAGTACCGATCAGCCGGATCACGCTCAATTTCCACCAACCCCATGAAACCGGCAAACCTCTCCAGGCAGCGCCACGAATAGCAGTTTCGCAAGGATTTCTCCGGCGAGTAATACTCCGGCGTAGGCGGCACTTCTCGCAGTACCATCGGGAATGCTTTTAGAAAGTTGTCTTCATAGAAGTGGTTCGACCGCCACTCTGCGCCAAATTTGTTCAGCAAATGAAGCGTAAACAGGAACGAATGTTGAACCATGGGGATCTCCCCCCAGCGGTCAACGTAACCCCAGTTGTATTCCTGGGCAAAGGCTCGAAACAGGCGCGGATAGATGCCTGCCATGCCCTGTTCCGCCAGCAGTTTGCGGCATTCCTTGCCGATGATGAATTTTCCCTTGTACTTTCTGATCAGTCCGGCCAATCCGGCCACCAATCGTGTTACATTCAGCTCGGCAAACTCATCCTCCGAGCGAAGCTCTCCGTGGCGTGACCAACGTGCGTACTCCTCTTCACCCCAGTATGCCCTGGCCGCCTCCCGGCAGAAGTTCCGGGGCAGGTTCCCGGTGGCGGTCGTTTTCAGGCCCTCATCGCCGATGGCATCAACAAGCAGTTTGAACAATCTGAGAACAGGAGCTTCCGGAGTAATATCGAGGCAAGCCGGAAATGAAACCAGTTCGGGCGTTTCAAACTGGAAATAGAGCAAGCGATGCATCTGTTCCGAGGACAGCCCATGAAAGTCATCGATGACAGCCTGACTTTGCTGTTGCATCTGTCGGCTGACAAATGCGTTGGCCTCATCCAGCGAGCCGAAATCCTGCCCCTTAAGCAACTCTCTCAAGGCATCCAGCGGTGATCCGGTTCCTGGCTGTTGGTCACCGATGTTCTCTTTGTCGGCGCAGCACTTCTTGTATTTGAGACCGCTGCCGCAAGGGCAGGCATCGTTTCTGCCGGTTTTCATGAGTGGGTTCCTTTTAGGAAACGACGGAGCTTCTGCTCCAACAATACTATATCCTTTGTTTCACATTCCCAAATAACGAAAACTCTCCAGTTAAGGCTATGCAATTCAAGACCGTTTTGTTTGTCGCGTTCGACGTTCCTGTCGAGTTTTTGTGACCAGAAATCCATATTGGTGGAGGGGTTAGAAGCTCTCTTGCATCCAGGATGTTGATGCCAGAAACACCCATGAACAAAGATACAAGTACGATATTTGGGGAGGACAATGTCAGGTTTGCCAGGCAGGTCTTTTCTGTGAAGCCTAAACCGATGACCCATCGCATGAAGCACATGGCGTACAATAAGTTCCGGGATGGTGTTCTTTCCCCGGACAGCAGCCATATTCTTAGACCGCTGCTGGTGAGAAATCTTATCCATCACCTATTTCTCTTTTCTTCTTCCCTCTTGATGTTTCTAAAATCCAATCCGATCCGTGATAACGAAACCCCTAACCGCTGAAGTAAATTAAGCGCATACTCATAACGAAGTTGACAAACAACTTTTGCCTCTGACGAATGTAAAGCGAGATTTTCGGCATCACCGGTGAGACGAGCAATGTTCACTTTCCTTTCTTCACCAACAAAAGAGCCTTTATTTAACGCAAACATCTGCTCCCATGATGGATTGGATTTGAGTTCCCCATTTGGATTGAAAGTGAATGTGCGAATGATTCCGTCAATCTCTAAGAAGAGATATATATTCTGATCGGCAGCAGCCAATGCCGTTTTTTCGTTAACCTCAGACAAAAACACTACAGAAAACGGCAGATAATTTCCAAGTCTTCCGAACCATCCGGAAGTCTTTTGACCAGGAACCAAGTCACATGCCGGAGAAAGACAAACCCAATACTCCAACCTTTCATCGGCATTCATTATTTCCAATACATGACCTGTCGTAAGATGAGAACCTTCAGATGTTTTTGTGCTGATATAACAATTTAATGCCTTGGTTATATTGTTCGCGTCAGCTACAGGATCTTTTATCGGACTGTGTAATTTGATTATTTCAGACGGATCTTGTGCTGAAAGATATGTGATTAATTTCTTTCCGAACTCACCGATATCTGCAGTCAAAGCGTCTCCCATAGCCTCCCAGTGACGGTTTATCGTATTACTAATTGCACCCAACGTATCTTGTTCGCTGGAATCTAGAAGCTCCAACAACCAACCAGCCTGGATGTAATGGTTACTCAGTACGTCAGCTTCAGCAGCAACTCCGCGTTCATCGATCAAAGACCTCATCTTTGCCATAAGAAGACGATGAGGTCTCGGACACCATTCATTTAATGCACACAACAATTTGTCAGGTATTTCATTTGGTTGATGACTCTTGCTTACAACCGAAACGAAAAGCCGATCCGTTCTAATCCAGTTGACAGCCTCTCCAAGCTTAGATAACGATACGGTTCCGAGCGGGGTGGTAGATAGTTGACCCAATAATTCTTTTTCTTTTTGTCCTAGAAGCCATTTAACAAGATGCTCAAATTTAATCTTTGCACCCTTGGGTTTATTCTTATACTTCTCCAAAATGGTACATAGCTCCGGTATTTCGCTTATGCTCCGACAGTTAAGTCCTTTTGGAGTAGGTATTGACAGATATGTTTGTTCCGAAACCAAGTCCTGAAGTTCTTTAAGGATGTCTTCTTGCACAATTTCCCATTCACCCAGTCCGGATTTAAGATTTTCGATCTCCTCTGCCAAAAGTTCTAAGGTCGGATCTGGGGTAGCTAATCCCAAGGCAATTTCGCGAACGACACGATCAATATCACCTCCAGGCTCACCGTATCCTTTTGTATAAACAACAACCAAGTTGAAATGGTCGTTTGCAGCCAATTTCCTGAGAATCTTTATTGCTTTTTCTCCGGTACCATCATTGCCTTCCAGATGATAATCGAGAATAACCAAATCACTGTGGTGAAGATAAGGGGCTATGAATTCGTCCTGATCCGCATCAACCTTTTTCCCGTCATGAACGTCAACAAGCCAAGGTTTTTCTTTGCCCCTACAGAAATCGAGAATATGTCTTACTTTTTCAACGTCATCCCTCTTGCCTGCCCATGGTTTTTCCTCGCCTAACTCCTTTGCAATCAAGCCATCAAGCGAAGGAAATTCGTCATCAATGACAATAACTGTCCGGATTGGGTCAATATAGACCTCTTTTATCAGTTCACTGTAATCAACAGCTATGGCTGTTTCAGCTTCAGGCATACTTGGCCCCTTTGAAATCGATGACGAAATTTGCACCGGAAAGTTTTCTCAAATGCTTATCAACTGCATATTGTATTGTATGCCCACCAGCTGCCAGGTTTGCCCTGCAGAGATAGAGCCCTACTCCTCTTCCACCCCTCACTTTGCGGGTAAAGAACAGAGAGAAAAGATGTTTGAGGTCTTCTCCGTCTACACCGGGACCGTTGTCTGAAATAACTATTTTATTATCAACAACATCCAGCAGAATTTTTTTAGAATCTTCCTTGGATAACCCGACCCAGTAACTTGCGTTATTTACAAGATTTATAAACACCGGATGGACACGGGAAATCTGTTCATAAACACTGAAACTACGGAAAGCAGGTGACACCTCAAGTGTGATGCCGTTACGTTCCAGTTTGTCCCCAAAAAAAGTGTGTAAATACCCGACAATTTTTTCACCACTTATCCATGTTTTGATCTTTTCCCCGGACAATTTAAGTGGCGACAGGAAGCGTAGCCTATCCGTCAGTGTCTCGTGGGCTGTCTTTATCGCATCGAACGCCGATGATGATTTTACTTCATCAGACATTTCCCGTAGCCCTCGCGAAATCGTCGTTTCAAGACCTTCAATTTCGTGGCCGAGAATTTCAACTGTTATACCAAGCTGTGCCAACCCATTCAGGCGGTCTAATTCTTGGCGTATATCAGCAGACTCTTCCATCGTGAAAGAAACTAGAGTCTCAATGTCAACGCTGTCCCGCAGGCTTTTTAACGTTGAAAGATATGGTTCGAATAACTCGGAATTTTCTCGGTCCTGCTTTTCCCGCTCTTTTCCCATTTCATCCAGCGCCTTAGTCAGAGTAACGCGGTTATGCTCAAGGTCATCAAGTAGCGGAAGCATCTCCGAGTGATATCTCTTGTTTCTTTCCTCCACCAAGTCCGAGATTCTACGGACTTCCGCGTTGAGAACATCCTTTGCCTCCTGTGACCACTTGCGTAGGCGATGGTGAAGGAATGCAGCATTCCTGTTAAGTTCAGAGAAAGCTATGTCACGAGGTGCCTTCGGCTTTAGAAGCTCCAGCTTTTGAACAATCGTATCATTAAGTTGTACAATCAGTGACTTAACATGCATGTTTTTATGACGATAATCACTGTATGCTTCTTCGAGTGTGCCGAGATTGTTGGGAGGTGTGCCTAGGGACAACTCTCGGAAACGATCATTTAAGCTTGCCAAACGATCTCTTAATTCCAAAAGTTCTATTTCCGTATTCGGTAATTGTTCATTGCGGGCCAGCGTTGCATATGTTTCGAGCTCATTAAACAGCTCCGCAAGAACAGGGGATAACTTTTGTAGATTTTTACTGAATTCTTTCCTTTTTCTTGCCCGAATTAGCCTTTGTGCTTCTTCTGCTTTCTCTCTTGCATTATCTTTCTGAATTTCAGGTAAAATTACCTGCCTTACATCGGAGTCCGTTCCAAAGTAACGGCGGGCAGTTGTCATTAAGATGTTTACAACCAAATCCCGAAATACTTTTGCCGCCTTATTGTCAATGATGCCTTCTCGACCTGCCTTATCTTTGAGGTTTGGGTTAAGCTCACGTGTAATAGCAACGCGTCCGAAGGTGTTCCTGTTAGCCCAAAACTCACGACCAGCATGCGCTGCGTGCCTTTTTTCAATTTCAAAATAATCGTTATCTTCTCGACCGAATGGCATAATTCGAAGTCCGTTTCTGTATGCCATGAAACCTGCGTATATTTCAGCCTGTTCCTTAAGCTTTGCGAATACTTCTGAAGTGTGGGAAGAGCTTGAACGTACTCGTTCATAAGTTCCTAAACGAAGATGGAATGGTCCAACCTTTGAATCTGATCGACTAGGCACACCTGTTTTGGGAATAATTGAGACTTCGCCATCCAACCATTTACCGAAAGCCTTGATACGCCCTGTGAAAATACCTGAGTCGTCTACCTGTCCGTCCACAACATGCTCAAGTTCTTCAAGATTTGCTAACTCGAATTCATGCTCATCTGAAATTACCGGGCGGCTTAGCGATCCTTCCCAAGCGGTTACGGAATAGCGAAAATCTTTGGCTGCATACCCTTTGTTTGCTTCGTCAGTATCGACGAAAGGATCTGTAAAATTTGACAGCGTCTCAAAAAGGCGCCTTCTCGCCTGATCTGCTGCGCTATGATCTTCAGACGAAATTCTGCTGTCTATTTGAGCTTCCAGATCAAAAGAGATATCACCAACTAGAAGAGCTGTCCCAGTATCATTCCTTCCCGTCCAGACCGACCATTGTTGAAAATGCCGAGAAGTAAAAGTCGTACCGATGATAACTTTTTCGATGGCCTCACGTGTTGAAGGTCTGTTTTCGTTTTTTTCAAGGCCATCATAATTTCCCCAGGCCGCAGTAATTCGTGCGTCCCTGGTTGCATCCCTTCCATCTCCCCAAACATTACCCATCAGACGATCAAACATGGAAGGCAATTGTTCCAGGAGCTCATTTTGTTGAAAGAATTCGACAACGGGAATTTCAATATCATGAAGATAAATGAAAGGGTTTTCAAAGAGGCGCCAATCAATTAAAGCGGCGACGAATGGTTCCAATCTTCTTTTTGATACTACAAGCAATAATGGTCCTAATGCTGCCGATGACAACCGCCCGATGCCCTTTTGCCCCTGACGAGGACGATAGGGTAAACTTTTTCTGTCCTCTTCTGATACCCCGGAACCATCTGCCTTAGATTCTGTGCCGACAACAAGCCATTTTTCAATAAATTCGCGGTGGCTCATGCCGTGTCCGTCATCGACAAGAGCTGCAATTGGTACATCACCGTCATATATGTGTAAGGCAACTTCTCTGGCGTACGCATCATAAGCATTTTTCCAGAGTTCAGAGATCGCAGTTGGGCAGTCTGCGATCTGTTCACGACCGAGGTGATCAATTGTTCTTGCTCTAGTTTTGAACGCTACGGAATCGACCATGCTGTTTCCTTGTGCAACCATGTAAATTCAACCATGTCTTTTCTTAAGATTTACTTTTGGAGGCCATTCGCAATAGTACGAAGCAAAATTTCCCCAAGTTTAACCGGCACTGCATTTCCAATCTGTTCCCCTGCCGCTATCAAGCCTCCCTTGAAAACAAACTCATCCGGAAAAGTTTGAAAACGAGCTGCGTGTCG
The DNA here is from genome assembly GCA_019352135.1 of Pseudomonadota bacterium. GTDB lineage: Bacteria > Desulfobacterota > Desulfuromonadia > Geobacterales > Pseudopelobacteraceae > JACRCG01. The sequence goes on along the minus strand of JABBNX010000076.1, from coordinate 9,166 downwards.
AAGTGTAATCCCGTGATGTTCCGTCGGATGGACAAACCGCCCCTTTGATGGATTAATACAGGCAGTAGTCATTGTAGGCCCAGGCTGCAAAGGGTTTATACGTCCATAAACATCTTTATGCCCGGAATGTTCTAGATGGCACGGTAGGATGCGTTTCGATTGAAAACGGCTTCCTCCGTTTAGAGGTGTAGATTTGAAAACGTCGATCATTTCAGGAGAGTGGTTCATGTGGTTATTATTATCATCGATGTGCGAAATAGGTTTCGTAAAAATTTCTGCGGCAATGCGCCATGGCGCTAGTTTTGGGTTGCATTGTCTGGACTTCTCATCTCCATGAGTTGGAGAAGGTGGCCATTCAGTGTTAAATGAGACATCATTCCTCACGCCAAGAAAAAACACACGTTTACGCCTCTGTGGAACGCCAAAATCACGCGCATCCAGAACAAGCGGGTTTTGAATGAAATAACCGGTTTTTTCTCCGTTCTCATAGAATTTTTTCAGATATTCACTATGGCGGCTCCAAAGTATTCCAGGAACATTTTCCATCAAAAAAACCTTGGGGCGTAATGCATTTACAAACTCAAAATACCTTAAAATCAGAGCATTTCTAGGGTCGTCAACGCCTGCATTTTTTGTGCGGTGAACAGAGAAACCTTGACAGGGTGGCCCACCCAATACAATGTCACAGCAGTCATCTCCGGAAAAATGTTTTTCAGCGATCAGTGAGGGGGATAATTCGAGAATATCAGTATCGTACAGCTGAGAATTAGATCCATGCTTTATTAGATTGTGTCTGTATGTATCACACGCATGTTTATTCTTTTCTACTGCAACTTTTACCGACAGCCCGGCATTCAGTGCTGCAAGTGAAAAGCCACCAGCACCAGCAAATAGATCTATGCAGTTTAACGGTTTAAAATTTGAAGTGAATTTTGGTTGTTTCATTACATGACCTTGAAGTGCTGAATTACAAATTCTGAAGTAAATATCCTCCACCAGAGATGGGGGTTTACCTAAAAGAAATTATTACCATAAAATTTAAAAAGTTACGAAATAAATGAGCTAATGCATTCAGAAGAACCTACCCCCGCACCCGCCACAACAAATTATACAACGGCTTGAGCAGACCAAACCCTACCCGCAGATCATCGACAATCCCACAGAGCTGTCCATCAACCGCACGCTGGCAGATGAAGTAGATATTCTCGCGGCCATGCCACTGTTGCAGATCATCCGGCAGGGCAAGATTAAGCGGGCGCTTCTAGCGGTCACCCTTCAGGTTGAAGGTATTTTGTGTGCCGAAAGCAGCGACGATCTTCCTGAAATCAGCCGGTTTAGCTTCAATGAAGTGCCGCAAACTATCCATGATTATTCTTGATGCGTTGTAATAGCCCATGCCGTAGTGATAGCCGTCGGCGCTGATCTCGAAGAAAAACAGGGGGCGGTTTTCTAGTCCGGACTCCGCCGCTTGAAGGTGATCCAGAGGCGGGTTTTGTAGGGGGATTTGTTGCGGGAAAAACGGATGTCGCGATAAATGCGGGAGATGGTTTTGTCCACCGCCTGGATGGGCACCAGCTCCGGATCGATGGCCAGCATTGCCCCGAAGAGGGCGTTGACCAGCCCCTTCAGAGGTTCCATCAGGTACTTGTCAAAATCGTCCCGGTAATCCTCATCAAACCAGACCTTTGTTGATATTGGCGGCCAGACCCTCGAAAAAGCAGAGACTTTCCGAGGTAAAACCGCTGAATGAATTGCCCACAACAACCTCCAGATCGCAATTTCAGCCTCAAGATTACTTAGAGATTTCTCAAGATTTTAGGTTCAAAATCCAAGTAGTCATGAAGTAATCATGCCTCCGCACCCAACTCCCGCAAAATTTCCGTTTCAATCTGCTTTGCATTGGGCAGTTTCCCGGCCAGTTCCGCTGCCAGGTCGTGGGTCAGGGTTTATTCGGCCACGCCGACCGGCTTGTTAATTGAGCGTAACGCATACTCAACCTCAATCCGTTTGCTTCCGGCGCAAAGGATAATGCCTATGGAGGGATTTTCGTCCGACTCGCGCACAAAATCATCCAGAATATTGAGGTAGAAATTCATTTTTCCGGCGTATTCCGGTTTGAAGTCGCCGCTTTTCAGCTCAATGGCCACCAAGCATTTCAACTTGCGGTGGTAAAAAAGGAGGTCGATGAAGTACTCCTTCTCTTCCAAAGTCACCCGGTACTGATTGCCGACAAAGGTGAATCCGTACCCCAACTCCAGGATAACATCACGAATCCGGTTCACCATGCGACGTTCCATCTCACGCTCTATCACCGGCTTGCTGATGCCCAGAAAATCCAGCATGTAGACATCCTTCATCGCTTCGTCGGCTTGTTCGGCAAGATGCTCCGGCAGTGTTTCGGCAAAGTTGTGCTGTTTGGGAGCAAGCACGTGATGTTCATACGCCTTGGCCTTAATCTGGTTGATCAGGACATTGCGGCTCCAGCCACATTCACCGGTCATTCTCAGATAATAGGCGCTGGCCTCCCGTTCCTTTAACTTTGTAATGATGGTGATGTTCTGCCCCCAGGGAATTTCTCTAACAAGCTGTAAGAGATCTGGCTCAGCTTGGTATACCTGAAACATCTGGCGCATGAACCAGAGGTTTGGTGCTGAAAATCCCTGTATGCCGGGGAACTCATCATGCAAATCGCGGGAAAGTTGCTCCACGACCGATTTGCCCCAGCCTTCTCGTTCTTGGCGCTCAACGATTTCCTTGCCAATTTTCCAGTAGAGTTCGATCAGATCCCGATTGACGACCCGCTGAACCCGCAGCCGTGATTCTCTTACTGCCGTTTTTATCTGCTGAAGCATTTCAGCATAACCACCGCGTGGCAAAGCAACTGTGCTCACGTCACTACCTCCATATCAAGCTCTGCCAGTAGACGAAAACCTCAAAAAACTTCCAGGTTTTTTGCTGGCGGTTTAGCTTTATCTTTCAGCAACAACTCAACGATATCTGCAAATATCGTTTCGAATCGTTTGGATGAGAGAGATTTCTCGCTGTATTGAGCTGCCTCACTTGATACGTTTTTTCTGCTGTTAAAGATCGAAATCAGCTCTTTTTTGGTCCATTGTTTTTTAAATGTCAAAGGTGAAACCAACATGTGTTTCGGCATAAAGGCCCAACCTTCGGCAGTAGAATCCAACAGATTGTAAGTTTTTTCGGAATCTTGATTGACCTCTGGCAAACGCTTCAAAAACGATTTTTCACTTTTAGCCGCAATTACGTACCCATCGATATCACAGATCACAGGATATTTTGGCTTTCTAAAAAAATAGTTCAACATGACTTTGTAAAACTCCTTCATGTGTTTTTTAGCTGTGAGTACCCTCCCATGTCGTCATATTACAGCACTCACACCGCCTGCAGTACAAAGCACTTCAGATATTCCGACTCAGGGAATGACAGCAGCACCGGATGATCCGCCGCCTGACTGCAGGTTTCCACCAGCCGCACTTCGCGCTTTGCCAGTCGTGCCGCCTGAATCAGCATGTCGCGGAACGCCTCGCGCCCCATATGGAACGAGCAGGAACAGGTAATCAGATAGCCACCCGGCTCCAGCAGTTCCAAGGCGCGGCGGTTGACGGTCAGATATCCCTTGGTCGCCTCGGCGATATTCTTGCGGCTTTTAACAAAGGCAGGGGGGTCCATGACGATCACGCCGAACCGGCGCCCCTCCTGATGGAGCGAACGAAGCCGCTCAAAGGCGTCGCACTCCTCGAACCTAACCCGATCAGACAGTTTGTTCATCTTGGCGTGACTGCTGGCCTGCCCCACGGCTCGCGCCGAAATATCGACCCCGAGGACCGACGCCGCCCCGAATGATGCGGCATGAACCGACCAACTCCCGGTGTAGCAGAAGCAGTCGAGGACATGTTTTCCGGCACTGATCTCCCTCAGCAGCAGATGATTCTGTTTCTGATCCAGAAAAGCGCCGGTCTTTTGCCCTTCGCGCAAGTTTACCTGAAACGCAAGACCGTTTTCTTCCATATCAACCCGTTCCGGTATTTCACCCCACAACGTTTCAATCTTTTCGTCCAGCCCTTCCAGCTTGCGGACACTGACATCGTTGCGGGCAATGATGCCGAGTGGTTCAAATATCTTCCGCAGCGCAGCCACAATAAGCTCGCGGCGGCTGTCGATACCGGCCGAAAGAAACTGTACCGACAGGTAATCTCCGTATCTGTCCACAACCAGCCCCGGCAGAAAATCGCTCTCGCCATAAACGGCACGATAGGTAGCCAAACCGGGATAACGTGCCGTTCGGTGGGCCAGCGCGGCGGTAATGCGCCCTTCAAAGAATGCCGCTGTGTCGATATCCTCCCGTTGCCGGGAAACCAGCCGGAAAGCGATCAGCGAATGCGGGTTATAGTGGCCGACTCCGATGAATCCGCCTGCCGCGTCATACAGTTCTGCCGTGATCCCGGCAGAACGATCTCCGGCGACCTCACGGATCTCATTACTGAACACCCAGGTGTGACCGGATTTGATACGTCGCTCTTCGTTTTTATTGAGGGTGATTCTGGTCATGGCGTTTCCTTATGTGCCCATCTGTTCGCACGGTTTGAATTATATTTTGGCCGTCAGGCTTGACAGCCATTTCCTTGTACACCATTATGACGGAAATTACCTTCACAAACAGCAGGGGAGCACGCATGATTGATCCCAAAATACTCTTCATGTTTTTTACCACCTCGGTACTTCTGGCCCTCTCCCCCGGTCCAGACAACCTGTTTGTCATGACCCAGGCAGCCCAGCAAGGGCGCAAGGCCGGGCTGCTGGTTACGTTCGGACTCTGCACCGGGCTTCTGGCCCATACGGCGGCGGTTACTTTCGGGTTGGCGGCGCTCTTCAAGGCCTCGGCAACCGCCTTCACTGTTCTCAAATTTACCGGTGCCGGATATCTGCTTTATCTGGCGGTGCTGTCTTTCAGGGCAGGAGCCGAAACCGGCCCGTTAGCCGCTGCCGATCATCTGAGTTCAGTCGTCCTCTACCGGCGCGGTATTATCATGAACATCACCAACCCAAAGGTTTCGATCTTTTTCCTCGCCTTTCTGCCACAGTTTGCCGACCCGGCCAGAGGGCACCTCTCCGCACAGTTCCTGCAGTTGGGGGGAATTTTCATCATCGCCACGATGATCATCTTCGGTGCTATCAGTATTTTGGCGGGAGTTTTTGGGGAGCAGTTCCGAAAATCGGCTTTTGCCCAGAAGGTGCTTAATCGTGCGGCAGCGGGAATTTTTGCCGGGTTGGCACTGAAACTAGCACTGGCACAGCGCGTATGACAGTCGCAACCCTGTACATCATTGCCACGCCAATCGGCAATCTGGAAGACATAACCTATCGGGCCGTACGGATCCTGGGGGAAGTCGACCTGATTGCGGCCGAGGACACCCGTCACTCACTCAAACTGCTTAATCACTTCGGCATCTCCAAGCCGCTGACCTCTTATTTTGACCACAATCAGCAGTTCAAAGGCGAGCGGATCCTGAACGCGCTGCGGCGGGGGAAAACGGTGGCGCTGATATCCGATGCCGGCACCCCCTGCATCTCCGACCCCGGTTTTCAACTGGTGCGTGATGCCGTCGCTGAGAACATCCCGGTAGTGCCGCTTCCGGGTGCCTGTGCCGCCGTGGCCGCCTTGGCGGCTTCCGGCCTGCCGACCGACAACTTCACTTTTGCCGGTTTTCCACCATCCCGCCAAGGGAAGCGACGTACATTTCTATCCGACAAGAACGCCCTGCAGGGCACACTGGTGCTGTACGAAGCTCCCCATCGTCTGCTGGAAACGTTGAGCGATATTCGCGAGGTGCTGGGGGAGCGGCAGGTGATCGTTGCACGTGAACTTACCAAGATCTATGAAGAGTTTATCCGCGGCACAGCATCAGAGGTTATCGCAGCAGTTTCGCAGAGCATAGTGCGCGGTGAAGTTGTCATTTTGATAGCACCTGGTAAAATCACTCATCATGAGTCCGAGCCGCTGGAAAATGTACTCCGCCGCTTGATGGACGCCGGGACGCTTTCAATCAAAGACATAGCAAAGCAAGCGGCCATAATATCAGGAGTGTCCCGAAGTGATGCATACGCTGAAGCCCTGAAATTAAAAAACAGCGAGGATTAACACAAAAAACAATGGAATTACAGTCGGATAGTGTGCTATAGAGACCCCAACTTTCTGACTTTTGGAGCAAAAAATGAAAATCTGTATTTTTGGCGCCGGCTATGTCGGCCTGGTAGCCGCTGCCTGCTTTGCCGAAAGCGGCAATAGCGTCATCACCGTTGATATAGACCACGCGCGAATCGACAACCTGAAACAGGGTATAATCCCGATCTATGAACCTGGCTTGAAAGAGATGATCCTGCGCAATCAGGCCGAAGGCCGCCTCTCCTTTACCCTCGACGTCGAAGAAGCGGTCAAGGCTTCGCTGGTCTGTTTCATCGCCGTCGGCACCCCGCCGGGCGAAGACGGCTCGGCCGACCTCAAACACGTCCTTGGCGTTGCCAAGGATATCGGCCGTGCCATGAACGGCTTCAAAATTATTGTCGACAAATCGACCGTCCCGGTCGGCACCGCCGACAAGGTTCGCTCTGCAGTTCAGGAAGAACTGGCCATCCGGGGCGACAATATGGAATTCGACGTCGTCTCCAACCCCGAATTCCTCAAAGAAGGCGCCGCTATAGACGACTTCATGAAACCGGACCGGGTCGTCATCGGCTGTGACAACGTCCGCACCGCCGAAATCATGAAAGAACTCTACGATCCCTTCATGCGCAAACAGAACCGCATGATCGTCATGGATATCCGCAGCGCCGAAATGACCAAATACGCCGCCAACGCCATGCTCGCCACCCGCATCTCCTTCATGAACCAGATTGCCGGGTTGTGTGAACGGATGGGCGCCGACGTAAAAGCCGTACGCGAGGGGATCGGTTCCGACTCCCGCATCGGCTACGACTTCCTCTTCCCCGGCCCCGGCTACGGCGGTTCCTGCTTTCCCAAGGACGTCAAAGCCCTGATAAAGACCGCCGAAGAAAGCAACTATGACTTTCTGCTGCTGAAAGCGGTGGAAGAAGTCAACGAACTCCAGAAAGAGGTGTTGGCCGACAAGCTGATCAAACTGCTTGGCTCCCCCGACGAAGAACAACCACTCACCGGCCGCATTGTCGCCTGCTGGGGGCTCTCCTTCAAACCCCGCACCGACGACATGCGTGAAGCCCCGGCGATAACGATCATTAACCGCCTGCTGGCCGCCGGAGCCACTGTTCGGGCCCATGATCCCGAAGCCATCAATGAAGCGAGAAAAATATTCGGCGACCGGATCGAATACAGCAGCAACCAGTATGATATTCTGGACGGCGCCGATGCCCTGGCGGTCATCACCGACTGGAACGAATACCGTAATCCGGACTTCGACCGCATCAAGACTGCCCTCAAAACTCCGAACATCGTAGACGGCCGCAACCTCTACAAACCGGACCGCATGGCAGCCGGAGGGTTCAGCTATGTTCCGCTCGGACGCTGCAGCGGCGGAATCTGCGGAGAGGTTAACTAATATGCGCATACTGGTAACAGGCGGCGCCGGCTTCGTCGGCTCACATCTCTGCGAACGCCTCCTTAATGAAGGACACGACGTCATCTGCCTCGACAACTTCTTCACCGGCAGCAAAAACAACATCATTCATCTGATGGACAGCCATCGCTTCGAACTTGTCCGGCACGACATAACCGAGCCGATCCTACTGGAAGTCGACCGCATCTACAACCTTGCCTGTCCCGCATCGCCGATCCACTACCAGTACAACCCGGTCAAAACGACCAAAACCAGCGTCATGGGCACCATCAACATGCTGGGACTGGCCAAGCGGGTGAAAGCTCGCATCCTGCAAGCCTCCACTTCTGAGGTCTACGGCGACCCCAGCGTCCATCCGCAGACAGAAGATTACTGGGGCAACGTCAACCCGATCGGGATACGCAGCTGCTATGACGAAGGGAAGCGGGTGGCCGAAACCTTGATGATGGACTATTACCGCCAGAACAACGTCGACATCCGCATCATCCGCATCTTCAACACCTACGGTCCGCGTATGGCCGAGAATGACGGCCGCGTGGTATCCAACTTTATCCTGCAGGCACTCAGGAACGAAGACATCACCGTTTATGGCAACGGCTCCCAGACCCGCTCATTCTGCTACGTTTCCGACCTGGTGGAAGGGATGATCCGCATGATGGAATGCGATGGATTCATCGGCCCGGTCAACCTTGGAAACCCGGTGGAAAATACAATCCTTGAGTTTGCTGAAAAAATCATTACAATAACAAAGTCACGGTCGAAGATAATTTTTCAGCCATTGCCGCAGGATGATCCGAAACAGCGGCAACCCGATATTTCTCTGGCTGTTGAAAAGCTGGCTTGGAACCCTGAAATTGCCCTTAATGACGGGCTCGAAAAGACCGTGGTGTATTTTGCTGAACGGACCAGGAAAGGGTAAATGTTCAATCTGCCCCTTCAAAAAAGAATGTATATCATTCCGGCTGGATGTCTTGCCTTCATCCTCTTCTTCACTATTTTTGGTGATAAAGGCCTCCTGCGCATATTCGAGCTTAATCAGGATAAAACAAAAATTGACGTGCGTCTGGCTGAAACCATGGCCGATAATGAAAAGCTGAAATACGAGATCATTGCTCTCAAATCCGACCGCCGCTATCTGGAAAGCATTGCTCGTAAAGATTTTGGCTTTGTGCGCAGCAATGAAGTCATCTATCAGTTTCCCCAGGAGAAAAAACAACCGTAATATTTTTTAAGTACGCTATAAATCGCTTTCTGTATTTTTTGAGCCGAAAACGATTTAGTTAACGCACGTATCCTGTTTATCAGGGCAAGGACACATATCATGCCACGACAAAGCTGCGCCGTTTGTGCCTGGCGCGAAAACTGCTCAAAACGGTTCTGCATTCCTGATAGTGGCTCCAGATGTCCTGATTTTTCCCGGGACGTAACCATCAAGAGCGATCCAGACGATACCGACATAACAACCAACCAGAAAGAATAGATAAAAAATAAAACTTGAGAATGTTTCAAAAATAAATGGGTGTTGATACAGAGTCTGTGTATTTAGAGGCCAG